>PWRV01000017.1 GCA_003563455.1 Thioalkalivibrio sp. | reverse complement strand
GGCCCGGCCTGAATGGCACCGAGGACGTGATCACCTCGGAAGTGTCTGAAGCCTGGCCGATTTCGGATGCCGGCCTCGGCGCCATCGTCTACGCGCTGGAGATCCTGATCGGGCTGATTGGCGCGGCGAACCGCTGGCGAACCATGCCCTGGGTGGTCGCGGCCTTCGGCGTGCTGATCGTGCCCCTCGGCGTGGTGTCGATCACCTTCATCATTATCCAGCCGATCATCATTGGCACCTGGTGCACGCCCTGCCTGATTGCCGCCGCCGCCATGCTGTTGCAGATCGCGTATGCATCCAACGAGTTCGTCGCCACCGGCCAGTTCCTGTATCACCGCTACCTGCTGGGCAGACCCGTCCTCAAGATTTTCTTCGTGGGCGACACCGCATCCGGCCGGGCCGGTGTGGGGCGCGACGACTTTGCGCAACCGCCGCTCGCGGTACTGAAGCGTTCATTCAGCACCGGTGTCGGTCTGCCCTGGAATCTGGCGCTGTGCATGCTGATCGGCCTTTGGTTGATGTTGACGCGCATCACGCTCGGGCACGATGGCGGCATGGCCAACTGGGATCATCTGATCGGGGCGATGGTGATCACCGTGGCCGGGATCGCGATGGCCGAGGTGGCGCGCCCGGTGCGCTTTCTGATCATCCCGCTGGCGCTCCCGTTATTCGTGACGCCATTCGTCTACGGTGCCGGCCCGGTGTCGATCCTCGCCAGCGCGGTCGCAGCCGCAGCCCTGATCGGGCTGTGCATCCGTCGTGGCCCGATACGCGGGCGTTACGGGGACTGGGATCGCTGGATCGTTTAATAAGATTTCCGCTCAGTGTAACCAGCCCCCTTGGCGACACGGGGTGCCGAGACCTCGCGTCCCGTCACAGGTCGTGAATGTTTCGCCGCCCGGGATGTCCAGATGGGTAGGGGCGACGCAAGGCAGCCGCCGGGCGCATCGTTCGCCTCGCAGTCATCCCGCGGATGTGGTCGATTTTGAGGATGAGAGAAAAACCCGGAGGGATCAATCGTGGCTGACAATGCCAGCGGACCCGAAAAGGACCCATCGCCACCGCGCGTCCAGTGCAAGGAATGTCTAAAGGAGATTCCGCCGTCCGAGGCCGATCAACCCGAGGCGGAGGAGTATGCGCTCCATTTCTGCGGCCTCGAGTGCTTCCAGAAGTGGCATGAACGCGCGGATAAGGAAATCACGCCGGGCAAAGACAACAAGCAAAACGACAAATGAACGGTGATGCGCCAACCGATTATCACGAAAGCTCCACGGAAGCGCCACCCACAACCAGAATGGGCTGAGCCGGACGTCTAAAAAAGTGGTTCTTCGTCGTTTCACGTGGATTTGAGGATGGAGCCCGCGGGACTGCCGATCAGGTAGATCATGGTGATGAAGGTGTCGGTATTGCGGTATCCCCGAGCTCTGGGTCGGATCCTCTGGAACAGCCCGTTGAAGCCCTCCAGGCGGGCATTGGTGTCCATCGGGGCCTGGGGTCAGGCCTGTGACCCCAGGCCTGACCCCATCTCGCATCTCCTGCCGTGACCTCATCTCGTGCCGCTTCTACTCCTGGCCTTAACGCCTCGATTGTGTGGTCAAAAACGGCCTTCTAAGGCCTGAGTTGGGCTGGAATTGGCCTGAAAGGTCATATGAATCAGTCAGGTACCTTGGTCCGACCCCCCCAGGGGGCGGGAGAGGGTCAGAAGCGGTAGCTGTAGCCGAGCTCGAGTTCGAACTGGTCCATCTCCAGCTTGATGGTCTGGGCGGGATCGAGCGGGTTTGGACCACGGACGCTCTTGCTGGGAGCATACATGCTCGCAAAGTGGATCTCGCCGCTCTCGCCGACATCCGTGCTGAAGCCGAAGGTGAAGTGATCCTCCATCACCCCCGGGGCAAGGATGTTGAACAGGACCTCTTCATCCGGAATGGGGTTTTCGCCGCGGTTGTATCCCGCGCGCCAGGTCCACCCATTCGGGGCTGCGTACTGGAAACCGATCTTGAAGACATTGATGTCTTCCCAGCCGAAACCGGCTCCATTCTCTGCACCCAGACGGCCGCTACCGTCGGGCCGGAACAGATTGGAGAAGGGATTCCCCACCGAATCCACATCCGAATAGTTGATGCGCTGGTAATCGACCGCGACGGTTAACTGCGCAGTTACCTCGAACGCGACGCCAAGCCCCCAGGTTTCGGGAATGTCAAAGTCACCGCCCTCCGCAAAGAGGCCACTGAAGTCATCGAAAGTGGTTCCTCTCAATTTGCTGCGGTAATTGGCACCGACACGGACGCGATCGTTTACCTGAGCCTGGAAGCCGAGTTGTCCGCCATAGGCGGTGTCTGTATCGGTGCTGTTGTCGCTCAGGTTTTCGGGATCGACACTGAACTCACTGAATGCGGCCAGTCCCTCCGCCTTGAACCGCTGATAGCCGAGAATGGGGCTCACTCCGATGCTCAGGCGGCCCTCCATGAAGGTCTGTGCGTACGTAGGTATCAGCAGCAGTTGCTCGAGGTTTACCCCGGCGCCGGTACCGCCGAAGAACGTGCCGCTGGGTGCGCCGGGGGCATTCTCGATGTCGGGGAAGTCCGTGTTGAGCCCGCCGTTGGCCAGCACGGCGATCCCCCAGGAACGACGGTCGTCGATCTGGTGGACGAACCCGAGTGAGGGAATGAAGAAATTCTTGCTCCGGCTATCGACCGTGCCCGGGGTCAGACCGAATGCCGGTGGTCCGGATGGATTCCCGGACACCGTGTAGGACCGGTCCGGGCGGAACCAGGCGAGGGCACCGTCGATGCGACTGCTCATTCCGGCGATGCCGGCCGGATTGGTGCCCGGCGCGAAGGAGTCATGTGACAGGGCCATGCCGGCCCCGCCCATGGCCTTGGTCTGCGTCCCGTAGCCGTGGGCGAAGTAGCCGTTGGTGGCATGCGCCATCCCCGCGCCGCCCAAGGCTGCGGAAACCGCCAGTGCCAGCAGGCTTCGGTGGATCATGCATTTTTTCATTCTCATTTTCGTCTCCTTGGGTGTTGCACAACTCGCTGCACACGCCGTGGCCACGGGTTACGCGTATCGAATGGTCGAGTACGGCGAGCAGTGTGGCCCCTGTCCTTCCAGTGCATTGCAGCTTGGAAACTGCGCACAGCGCGTGCAGTTCATCGTCACCCGGGTTGGAGATAGGGGTAATAGGCATAAACCCTGAGGGAACCACTGGCCCGTCCCGGTCGCGTTTGCGGGAGCTGCCGGTTTACGGATCGACGTCACCGGATCGGCTCGAGGACGATGATCGAAGCGCTTACCGGGCCGCCGGCCGGTATCCCCACCTTCGCCGGCGCCGTCGTGAGGGGACGGGGGTCACAGGAGGGGGGTCACACAGGAGGGGGCAAGAGGAGGCGTCAGGTCTCACATTCCAACACGGACCGCCCGGATGGTTGGATTGTCAGACCTGAGCCCATCGAATCAATCAGTCGCCTTCGGCATCGTCCTCCCCGCCGCCCGGGGTAACGGTACGTGCCACCGCGCCGGCAGCCTTGCCGGTCGTCTTTACGGCTCCGGTGGTGGCGCTGACGGCAGCGCCACCGGTGGCGCTGGCGACCTTCACCGCGGTGCAGCCACTGGCCAGCGGCAGGATCAGTGCGAGAAGGGGCAGCAGGCGTGCGTAAGCGTACGTCGGCATGGGGATTACCTATTAAATTTTGAGCAGGATACCAATGATCGGCCGCCGCCGGCCGCCCGATCGCGGCGAGGTAAAAAGCTTCGCATCCGGGGGTCCCCAGGAAAGGTCGATGGCAGTCAGGG
>PWRV01000065.1 GCA_003563455.1 Thioalkalivibrio sp. | reverse complement strand
GCCCTGCTGGACCCGCCCCGCACCGGGGCCGCGATGGTCGTCGAGGCACTGGGACCGATCGCGATTCCGCGCCTGCTGTACGTATCCTGCAACCCGGCCACGCTGGCCCGGGACGCCGAGCAGCTGGTGCATCGCTTCGGTTACCGGCTGGAAGCGGCCGGGATCATGGACATGTTTCCGCACACCGCGCACGTGGAGTCCATGGCGCTGTTCACCCGCGCCTAACTCCCATGGCACTGCGCCACCCTCGACGATGAAAGCTCCCTCCCCCACCTGTGGGGGAGGGCTGGGGTGGGGGGCCCTCTCGCGCATGCGGGAGAGGGGAGAAATACGTGACTTTCACGCTAAGGCGTGCGGAGGGCCGGTTCCGTGCCTGCGGGGCCGGGGTTATCATCACGGGTTGATCGTGGCCGGAGCGGCACCGCAGTCGCGAGAGGATGGAGGTCGGTATGCTGGAGATCGTAAGGGCGGGCGGCTGGTTGATGGTCCCGATCCTGCTCTGTTCGGTGATCGCGATGGCCATCGTGCTGGAGCGCCTCTGGTCGCTGCGCCGCTCGCGGGTGGTTCCCCGGGGCCTGCTGCTCAAGGTCTGGGAACAGGCGCGCGGCGGCACGCCGGGTGCCGACCTGCCGCTCCAGCAGTTGCGGGCGCGGTCCCCGCTGGGCCGGGTGCTTGCGGCCGGACTGGCGGCACAGGACCGGTCGCGGGAGGTGATGAAGGAGACCATCGAGGAGACCGGGCGGCGGGTCGCCCACGAACTGGAGCGCTTCCTGAATACCCTCGGGACGATCGCGATGATCACGCCGCTGCTGGGGCTTCTCGGCACCGTGGTGGGGATGATCGATGTCTTCACGGTGATCACCGACATTGGCGTCGGCAGTCCGCGTGACCTTGCCGGGGGCATCTCGCAGGCCCTGGTGACCACCGCTGCGGGCATTGGCGTCGCGATCCCGACACTGATCTTCCATCGGTACTTCCGTGGACGCGTCGACGAACTCGTGCTGGAGATGGAGATGGAGGCCGTGAAGCTGGTCGAGGTGATCCACGGCGAGCGCAGTGCCTCCGGGGTGGGTCCGGTCGCATGAACTTCCGCAGGCCACGCACCGACGAGGCGGGGATCAACCTCACGCCGCTGATCGACGTGGTGTTCCTGCTGCTGATCTTTTTCATGGTCTCGACCACCTTCGAACGCCACGCGGACATCCAGTTGCAGCTTCCGGAGGCAGAACGCGAGCCCGTGGCCACGGAGCGCGCGTGGGTCGACATCCTGGTCGATGCGACGGGGCATTACTACGTCGACGGCCGTGAACTGGTGAATCGAAGCCCCGAGACCCTCGAGCGGGCGGTCGAGCAGGCGCTGACGGATCGGCCCGACGACCCGGTGCTGATCCGCGCGGATGCCGGCACGACGCATCAGTCGGTGGTCACCGCGCTCGACGTGGTGGGCCGCCTCGGCGTCACCGCGGTCTCGATTGCGACGATCGGAACCGAAAACGATGCCGAATAGCGCCCCGGTGCCGATCCGGCGCGGTCCCCGCGGATTCGCCTCCGGAACTCCATCCGTGTGGCGGCCGGGCCGGCCACTGCCGCGTCGGAGCGTGTTCCGTTGAAATCGGATCCCGGTTACCGCGCGGCCTTCGGGCCGGTGTGGCGCGCGCTACTGCGCGACTACCGCGCCGGCGAGGGCCGCCGTGCGCGCGCGCGGCTCGGGTTCCTGACACCGCCGGAGGGGCGCGGCCGCGTGGTCTGGATCAAGGCCGGCGCGGGCCCGGATTCGCTCCGGCTCGGCGTCGAGCTGCTCGGTGCGGTCCGCGACCGGCGCCGCGACGTGCGGGTGGTCCTGACTTTCGAGGAGGACGATCCGGCGCTGCTGACCCGCCTGCTGCAACCCTGGCCAAAAATCGGTATCGGGTACGGACCCTGCGACCGTCCAAGGGTGGTGACGCGGGTACTCGACCGCTTTCAGCCCTGCGGCATCATCGTCGCGGAATCGACGCCTCCGGAGAACCTGTTGCGCAGGACGCTGGCACCGGTGGCGGTCGTCGGGGATGCCGCTGCCGCACCCGTTTCGACGGCCTGGCCGCTTTCGGCGGCGGAACGGGCGGCCTGGCAGGAAACCGGCCAGGCGGGTGAACTGATGCCCGCCGCGGACCCTCAGGCCCGCTTCGCCGAGGCCCAGGCGGACGTGGTGCTCCGCAGTCTCGCGGGCGGCGGCGAACGACGCCTGTGGTGGTGGCACGGCACTGCTGCACAGTGGCCGGTGTGGCTCGAGACGTGGCAGGCATGGCCGCCATCGGGCGAGGACATCCTGATGGTGAGCCTGGAGGGCGGCGCGTCTCCGGAGGCGGCCGCGGTGACGGTCAGCGGCTGGGACCGCAGCGGCCTGCCGGGAGGGACGCTGCTGCACGTGGACGATCCGCGCTGGTATGCCGCCGCCGCGAGCGCGGCCCACGGGGTGCATCTGGCGCACCCCGGACGCGACGTGCTCTGGCAGGCCCTTGCGGCGGGTTCGGCGCTGAGTCTCGGCACGCAGGCGGATGTCGACGGCCTGCCGGTGACGATCCTTCCGGCCCCGGCGGGGGTCACCGGTCACTGGCAGGAACTTCGGGGTGACGAGGCCCTGCGACGGAAGCGGGGTGACGCGGCGCGTCGCCGCTTCTGGGAGGAACGGCGCCAGGTGGATGCCAACCTCACGGCGCTGATGGACCGGGTGTGGATGTGGTAGAGCGCTGGTTGTGGCGTCAGTGGAGCCGGCGCGGTCCGTTTGCCGCGACCATGTTTCCGCTGTCGCTGGTCTACGCCGGGGTCGCGAACTGGAAACGCAACCGGCTGGAGGAGGTCCAGCGCAGCGTCTTCCTGCCACTGAAGGCGGTGATCGTCGTTGGCAACCTCACGGTCGGCGGCAGCGGGAAGACGCCGATGACCGCCTGGCTCGCGGGACGGTTGCGGGATGCCGGGTACCGGCCGGGCATCGTCAGCCGCGGCTACGGGCGCCGCAACGCCAACGCAAGCATGCTGGTGGGTCCCGGGGCCGACCCGGTGGCGGTCGGCGATGAGCCGATCATGCTGGCGCGGCGCACCGGCGTCCCGGTCTGGGTGGACCGGGACCGCGTGCGGGCGGCGCGCGCGCTGGCCGAGGAGCAGGGCGTTGACGTGGTGATCTCCGACGATGGTCTGCAGCACCATCGGCTGCCGAGGGATATCGGCATCCTGATGGTCGATGGTCGTCGACGCTTCGGCAACGGTCTGTGCCTCCCCGCGGGCCCGCTGCGTGAGCCGCGCTCCGCGGCGGAACGGGCCGATTTCGTCGTGGTCACGGGCGGAGATCCGCAGCCCGGCGAGTACCGGATGGACCTGGTGGCGTCGGAGGTGCTGCGCCGCGTGGATCGGCCCGCCGCGACGCGCTCCTTGCAGGAGCTGGCCGGGCGGCCCGTCCACGCAGTCGCGGGCATCGCGGATCCCGAACGGTTTTTCGTTGCCCTGGAGGATGCCGGCGTCGAGGTGGTGCGACACCCCTTCCCGGATCATCACCACTTCCGGGCGCGGGACATTGCCTTCGATGATCAGGTGCCGGTACTGATGACCGAGAAGGATGCCGTAAAATGCCGGGACTTCGCCGATGAGCGGCACTGGTACTGGCCGGTCTCGGCACAGCCCGAGGCGGGCCTGGAACAGGCGCTGCTGCAACGCCTCGAGACATCCATTCGGCTCAATTACCTGGGGTAACACAAGATGGACAAGCGCCTGCTCGATATTCTCGTCTGCCCGGTCACGAAGGGCCCGTTGCACTACGACCGCGACGCAAAGGAGCTGATCTCGG
>PWRV01000242.1 GCA_003563455.1 Thioalkalivibrio sp. | reverse complement strand
CTCCGCGTCCTTGCCCTCGGTGTCCTTGTCAACCAGATCGCCGAGGTCCAGGTCCCCCTTCGCCACCGACTTGATCGGCGTGCCGTCGAACTGGTCGAGGTGGGACAGCAGCCACTCGTCGACGCGGTCGGAGAGCAGCAGCACCTCGATGCCGTGCTTGCGGAAGATCTCGAGGTGCGGGCTGTTGCGGGCCGCGGCGGGGTTGTCGGCGGTGACCACGTAGATCGCCTTCTGGCCCTCCTTCATGCGCGCCTTGTAGTCGGCGAGCGACACGCTCTGGGTGTCGTCGCCGTTGTGCGTGCTGGCGAAACGCAGCAGCCTGGCGATCTGCTCCCGGTTGCCATAGTCCTCGCCCGGACCTTCCTTGAGCACCCGGCCGAACTGGTTCCAGATCTCCGCGTACTTCTCGGGCTCGTTCGCGGCGATGGACTCGAGCAGGCCGAGGATCTTCTTCACCGACCCCGAGCGGATGCCGTCGACCAGGCGGTTACTCTGCAGGATCTCGCGCGAAACGTTCAGCGGCAGGTCGGAGGAGTCGACCACGCCGCGCACAAAGCGCAGGTAGCTCGGCAGCATTTTCTCGGCATCGTCCATGATGAACACGCGCTTCACGTAAAGCTTCACGCCGTGGCGCTGGTCGCGGTCCCAGAGATCGAAGGGCGCGCGCTTGGGGATGTAGAACAGCGTGGTGTACTGCTGCTTGCCCTCGACGTGGCTGTGCACCCAGGCGGCCGGATCCTCGAAGTCGTGGGCGACGTGCTTGTAGAACTCCCGGTACTCCTCGTCGGTGATGTCGCTCTTCGAACGCGTCCACAGAGCGCTCGCACGGTTCACGGTCTCCCATTCATCGGTGGACTTGCCCTCGTCGTCGAGCTTCGGCATCCGGATCGGGAAGGAGACATGGTCGGAGTAGCGGGTGATGATGTGGCGCAGCCGGTAGGCCTCGAGGAACTCGTCGGCATCTTCCTTCAGGTGCAGGATCACCTCCGTGCCCGGCTCGGCCCGTGTGGTGTTCTCGAGCGTGTAGCTGCCGGTGCCGTCCGACTCCCAGCGGACCGCCGCGTCTTCCGGTGCATCGGCGCGCCGCGTCTCCAGGGTTACACGGTCGGCCACGGTGAACGAGGAATAGAAACCGACCCCGAACTGGCCGATCAGCAACGCGTCCTTCTGCTGGTCGCCGGTCAGCCGGTTCAGGAATTCCCGCGTCCCCGAACGCGCGATGGTGCCGATGTTCTCGACCACCTCGTCCCGGGACATCCCCACGCCGTTGTCGCTGACGCGAATCTCGCGCTTGTCCCGGTCGAAGCTCACGTCGATGTGGAGCTCCCCCGGCTGCACGATGTTCCCGGGGCTGGCCAGGGCCTCGAAGCGGAGCTTGTCGCAGGCATCGGCCGCGTTCGAGATCAGTTCGCGCAGGAAGATCTCGCGGTTGGAGTACAGCGCGTGCACCATCAGATGCAGCAGCTGGCTGACCTCGGTCTCGAAACGGCGTTCTTCGCGTTGGGCTTCAGTCATGGTCCTTTGTATCCCTGTGGCAGTTGAAACTCGTGTGTCGCTTCGCGGGAGGTGGGGGCGACCTTCGGCGTTTTCAAGGGCTGCCGCCGGTGACCGCGCGCCCCCCTCTCCGTCTGCGAGGGACGCCCGGCGGCCAACAGGCGTAAAAAAACCGCCGGCGTTGCCGCCGGCGGCTACATCACGGTCCCGGAGGACCGGCGAGCGTCAGTAACCCGATCTCAGTCGTTTACGCTCATTCGTTCACCGGTCTCACTCGTTGACCGGGGACTCCGGGTCGAACATATAGGCCATGATGTCGGCCATCGCCTGCTCGTCCAGGAAGCCGCTGGATCCGAATCGCGGCATGTTTGTGCAGGGGAAATACACGTGCGGGTTATAAATCATGTCGTACGCGTACTTGAGGATCGCTTCGCTGGTCCCGCGGGTCTTGCCATAGGCGGTCAGGCTCGGACCCACGTTGCCGCCGGTACGGTCGGTGGCCATCTGGTGGCAGTTGTAGCAGTTGCCGCCCACGGGGCGTGCGCTGTGGTCGTCCGTGCGGTGACCCACGCGGTAACCAAAGCCGGACCAGGCCAGCTCGCGGCCCCGTTCCCAGTCGCCGAGCTGGATGCCACCTTCCGGATACACGATGCTCTCGGCCGCCGCTTCGCGGACTGCCTGAAGCGTTTCCTGATCCGGATCCCCGCCACCAATCACCGAACAGGCCTTGTGCATGTCGTCCTGCACCATGCGCTGATGGGTGGTACCGCCTTCCTGAACCTCCTGATCGAGGAAGAAGCCATCGGCTTCGAAGATCAGGTAGTCGGCGAGTTCGTGCGGGGTCATTTCAGTGTAGTAGTGAGCGTTGTCGGCATCGGCTACGGCTACTCCGCCAACGATCATCATGCTTGCGAGTGCGGCAATTCCGGCCGCAACAGGGGTCTTCTTGAACATATCAGAGTCTCCTTTTTGCGTCCGGGATCAGCGCTTCATGTCGGGCAGGATGGCCGGCTGGCCGCGTGCCGCATCGGTCCAGTAGGACATCAGCGCAATCGACGCATCGCCGTCCGGATTGATCCGCGGCATCCGCATCTGCCAGTAGCAGCCGCGGATGCGGTGCTGGGTGCTGCGCACGTTGTCATGACCCACGCGGAAAGCCGGCCAGGAGATCGCCTTGGTCCACTCCTCGCCCACGTCCTTGTTCGGCAGAACGGATGCGCGGATCCGCTTGTCCGTCTGGCCGTGGCAGGTGTGGCAGTTGAAGTCGGCAATGCCGGAACGGCGGTAGAACATCCCCTCACCGGCATCACGCATCGCCTTTTCCAGCGGATGATCCAGCGGGTTGTTCCATTCCATGCCGGAGGACTGCATCGCAATGTAGGTCTGGATCTGCATGTGATCGGAACCCGAACCATGGCGACGCGTCACGGCGGGGTCGTCGGGATCAAAACCCTGGACCTCGGTCATGCAGTGCACGATGCGGTTCTCGAGGTCCATGACCCTGTTGGTGTCCTCGAAGTAGCGCGGCAATTCGACATACGCACCTTCCAGGACGCCGGGGCCCTTGCCGAAATCACAAGCCTCCATCGAGACGTTGTTCGGCCCGCGCGGCGTATGGAACAGATCCTCGCCATCCATGCCGGTCCACAGCGCCGGGTTGTCCGGCATCATCATGATGTTCATCTCACTCTGGGTGAGATACGTGGAATCGATCTGATCGATCAGCCCCTGAAGGACATCCTCCGGCGGTGTCTGGGCGTGGGCGGTTGCTCCGACAGCCAGTGCCACTGGCAACGCCAGCAAGGCTTTCTTGAACATGGAAACCTCCATCACAGGTTTGTGCTTGTTATGGGCGATTCGGATCCCAGCGACCGCGAACCTCCCGACATCGTGCTAATGCGGCCAGCCCCCTGTCAACAGAAGCGGAACATCAGCCTATGCCAACGTTCTAATCGCTCTTGGGGGTTCACACCGACATCGACTGGAAAGACGACGGTGGGGGAAGGATTATTCCTGCCGTCATCAGGAAACATCCGGCCAGTCCGGACATCAGGGGGCTGCCGGATCGGAAGGTTGCCTGATGGGCGAGGCGGAAAGTTCGGCGCCCTCGTGGGCGAGAAGCCAGACCTTCACATCCGCCAGCGGACCACGGACGTTGCCCGCGTAGCCGCCCGCCGGAAGCGTTCCGCTCCCGCCTGCGGGCACCACGCGGTGACACGGAATGAACAGCGGCCAGGGGTTGGCCCGACAGGCCTGCCCGACTGCCCGCGGCGCCGACCCGATTTCGCGGGCGATCTGGCCATAGCTGCGGGTCTCGCCGACGGGAAT
>PWRV01000183.1 GCA_003563455.1 Thioalkalivibrio sp. | reverse complement strand
GGGCCGGGGGGCCGGGGGGCCGACGACGGATTCAGCCGCCGGCCGGGCCCTGCAGCCGCGCGCGCAACTGCCGGCTCACCTCGGCCATGTCGGCGCGCCCCAGCAGCACGGGCTTGAGGACGGCCATCACCTGGCCCATGTCTTTGGGGCCGGAGGCGCCGGTCTCCGCGATGGCCTGGTCGATCAGGATCGTCACCGCGTCCGGTTCCAGCGGTTCGGGCATGAACTCCCGGATCACTGCAACCTCGGCCTCTTCGATGGCCGCGAGGTCGTCGCGCTCGCCGCGCCGATACTGTTCGATCGAGTCGCGTCGCTGCTTGAGCATGCGGTTCAGGATCGCCAGCACCGCTGCGTCGTCCGGCTCGCGGCGCTCGTCGACCTCGAACTGCTTGATTTCCGACTGGATCAGCCGCAGCGCAGCGAGCCGGTTCCGGTCGCGCGCACGCATCGCGGCCTTGACCTCCTCGCCGATCCGGTCTTTCAGGGACATCAGGGGGTCCCGCGCGCTGGTCAGTACAAACGAACGCGGCGGGTGATGTCCCGCGAATTACGCTTGAGTTGACGCTTCACGGCCGCCGCCGCCTTGCGCTTGCGCTCGGTGGTGGGCTTCTCGTAGGACTCGCGGCGGCGGACTTCGGACACCACACCCGCCTTTTCGCAGGTGCGCTTGAAACGCCGCAGAGCGACTTCGAAGGGCTCGTTTTCGCGTACTCGAACGTGGGGCATAAACTCTCCATAAACAGGTTGAATGGTTGCAGCGGCGATAATCGGCTGCGGTTGTTGTAATGTACGCATCGGCCGGGGCCGGCTGCAGTCGGGCATGAGACGAAACCGGCAATGATAGATCAAAGTCCTTGCAAGAAAAAGCACGAATCCGCCTACGCAGCCCGCGAGGGTCACGCTATCATGCCTGCCATGAAGACCCTGAACGTCGATCTCGGTTCCCGGAGCTACCCGATCCACGTGGGCGGGGGGCTGCTGAGCGAACCGGAACTGCTGCGCCCGTACCTGCACGGGCAGCGCCTGGTGGTGGTCAGCAACGAGACCGTTGCGCCGCTCCACGGCGAGCGTCTCAGGGCCCTGCTCGCCGGCCATGACTTCACCTGGATCGACCTCCCGGACGGCGAGCGCTACAAGACGCTGGCCACGGTGGAATCCGTCCTGACCCGCATGCTGCAGGCGCGGTTCGACCGCGGCACCACGCTGATCGCGTTCGGCGGTGGCGTGGTGGGCGACATCGCCGGCTTCGCCGCGGCCATCTACCAGCGCGGCATCGACTTCATCCAGGTGCCCACCACCCTGCTCTCCCAGGTGGACTCCTCGGTCGGCGGCAAGACCGGCGTGAACCATCCGCTGGGCAAGAACATGATCGGCGCCTTCCACCAGCCGCGCGCGGTGATCATCGACATCGACACCCTTAAGACGCTGCCGCTGCGCGAACTGCGCGCCGGGGTGGCGGAAGTGATCAAGTACGGGCTGATCCAGGATGCCGGGTTCTTCGCCTGGCTGGAGACGCACATCGAGCGCCTGCTGGCTCTCGAGCCGGAGACCGTGATCGAGGCCATCCACCGATCCTGCGCGTGCAAGGCCGAGGTGGTCGCGGCCGATGAGCGCGAGTCCGGACGGCGTGCGCTGCTGAACCTCGGCCACACCTTCGGACACGCGATCGAGACGGGAATGGGCTACGGCGAGTGGCTGCACGGCGAGGCGGTCGGCACCGGCATGGCCATGGCCGCCCGGATGTCCGAGGCGATCGGCTGGCTGGAACCGGCGGACCGGGAGCGCGCCGAGTCCCTGATCGCCCGGGCGGGCCTGCAACTGCAGCCGCCGGAGCAGATCGACGCCGCACGCTTCCGCGAGCTGATGGCCATCGACAAGAAGGTGGTGGACGGCCGGCTGCGTCTTGTCCTGCTGCAGGCGATCGGCGCGGCGGTGGTCACCGCCGACTTCCCGCCGGAGGCCCTGGAGAGCACACTGCCGGCCACCTCCAGCCTGGCGACCGGTGTCGACTGAAACGCCAGCGGCGATGGGCCCTGTCGTCGCGCCTCGGCTCGCACCGTACGCGGCGCTGGCCGAGCGTTCCGCGGGCCGGCGCCACCCCGAGCCGCCCCCGAACCACCGGAGCGAATTCCAGCGCGACCGCGACCGCATCGTGCACAGCACGGCCTTCCGGCGTCTCAAATACAAGACGCAGGTCTTCGTCAGCCACGAGGGCGACCTGTTCCGGAACCGCCTCACGCACTCCCTCGAAGTGGCGCAGATCGCGCGTTCCAGCGCGCGTGCGCTCGGGCTGAACGAGGACCTCACCGAGGCCATCGCGCTGGCGCACGACCTCGGACACACGCCGTTCGGCCACGCCGGTCAGCGAGCGCTGAACAACTGCATGCGCGATCGCGGCGGCTTCGAACACAACCTGCAGTCCCTGCGCATCGTCGACCTGCTGGAGCAGCACTACGCGGAATTCGATGGCCTGAATCTCACCTTCGAGACCCGCGAGGGCATCCTGAAGCACTGCTCCCAGGAGAATGCGCACCGGCTCGGGCCGGTCGCCGAGCGGTTTCTGAACGGGCGTCAGCCGAGCCTCGAGGCCCAGTTGACCAACGTCGCGGACGAAATCGCCTACAACAACCACGACATCGACGACGGACTGCGCGCCGGGTTGCTGACGATGGAGCAGTTCTGCGAGGTCGAACTGTTCCGGGTGCGCTACGAACAGGTTCTCAGAAGCTACCCCGGCCTCGAGCCCCGCCGCGTTCGCCACGAGACCGTGCGGCGCATGATCGACACCCTGGCGTCCGACCTGATCACCGCGAGCCGCGCCGCGCTGCACGGTGCCGGCGTCGACAGTCTGGAAGCGGCGCAGCGCTTCCCCGACCCGCTGCTCCGCTTCAGCCCGGAAGTTGCGCGCCAGAATCGTGAACTCAAGCGCTTCCTGCGGCAGAACCTGTACCATCACCATCGGGTATACCGGATGACGGTGAAAGCGGAACGCATCGTGACCGACCTCTTCTCCGCCTTCATGGAGGATCCCAAGCTGCTGCCGGAACACTTCCAGACGCACGCGCGGCAATTGGCCGAGGCGGACGAGCACGGTCTCGCGCGCGGGGTCGCCGACTACATCGCCGGAATGACCGACCGTTTCGCCATTCACGAACACCAGCGCGTCTTCGACCTGCGCACCCTGATCTGAGCCCGTCGCCATGTCCCTGCAACCCGACTGTCTGGCCGAACTGAACCTGCACCAGGCCCCGTTCGACTCGTTGCCGAACGAGGACTTCATCTATACCGACAACCTGATCGAGGAGACGGTGGCCGCGGCCAGCCAGGCGATCGACATGTCCGGGGCGATCCTGCTGCTTACCGGCGAGGTCGGCTCGGGTCGCAGCATGCAACTGATGCGGCTGCTCGGTTCGCTGCCGGAGAACTTCGAGCTGATCGCCTTCCGGGCACGGCTGAACACCCGCTTCGAGGCAGTCGACTTCACCATCCGCAGCCACCTGCAGGCCGGTGGCCACGACGATCCCGACCGGGCGCTGAGCGACCTGATGAGCGAGCGCATCCGCGCGGGCTACGACCCGGTCATCGCGGTCGACGACGCCCACCTGCTGGGCATGGACATCATCAACATCCTGCTGCGCATGCGCGGGGAGATCCTGGGCGTGGAGGGTCGCGCCCCGCGCCTGGTGCTGGTGGGCGATCAGGTCCTGCTGCGTCGCCGCCTGCAGATGCGTCCGTCCGACGAAAACCAGATCGCCCGCTTCACGCTGCGCCCGTTCAGCCTCGAGCAGACCGCCGCGTACCTCACGCACCGTCTGCGCGCGGCCGGCATGGCCGACCCCGG
>PWRV01000132.1 GCA_003563455.1 Thioalkalivibrio sp. | reverse complement strand
GGCGAACTGGTGCTCCGCAGCGGCACCATCGAGCGGCATGTGAACGAACTGTCCCGCTTCGAGCGGACCTGGGCTCGCGGCGAGCGCTGGGCCTTTGTTGCAGTGCCGCCTGCGCAGCTGCCGGCGACCGCGGAGCCGCTTCCCTGGTTGCGCGCGGTGCACGAACTCGAGCAGACCGGCAGGCTGGAGGCCGCGCGCAGCGGCTACCGCAGCGCGATCGAGCGCTGGCCCGACCAGCACATCGGTTATCTCGGTCTCGCCAACGCCCACTTCGCCGCGGGCGGCTTCGAGCCAGCGGAGGCCGCACTGCGCGACCTGCTGCAGCGCCAGCCCGGGCGGCACGAGGCCTGGAACAACCTCGCCCACGTGCTTGCCGCCCGCCAGTGCGGGCGTCAGGCCCGCGAGGCGGCCGGCTGCGCCGTGGCGCTGGCATCGAAGGCGGCAGTCTACGAGCGCACCGCGCGCACCATGGTCACCGCCGAGGACACCGGCACCGACTGTCGGCCGACACCCCCCTGCCCGGCGTACGGCCTGCACGTGGAGCGGCCAGCCCGCTGATTCGGTGCTCCAGCGGCTTTGAGGCGGTGTCGGGTCAGCCGCCCGAACGCCGCTGGAGCACCGAGTCGGCGTGCTTCAGCACCATGCCGAGGTTGGCCTTTTCCACCTGCGTGACCCGGGGGTCCCGCTCGACCGCCTCGCGCAGGTGCGCCTGCAGTTGGCGGAGCTCGTCGATCGTGATCCCCTCGAAGCTGAAACCGCTGCCATAACGGGCCTCGAGCGCGTCCCAGTAATCCGCCAGAGGCGGACGGTAGTCGTCCTGCATAGATGTCTCCTGAGCGAGTGGGGGGCGGGCGCCGGTCTGTCCGCCCGGGTGATTTCGGTTAAGCTACGGCGCGTGGCGACAGGCGTCGCGCAGTTCGTCCACGGAAAAATATCCATCGTACCTGCCCTATGCACCTCACCGCGATCTATCCCGGGACCTTCGACCCGATCACCCACGGGCACGCCGATATTGTGCGTCGGGCCTCGAGTCTGTTCGGGCGCATCGTCGTTGCGGTCGCTGAGAGCCCCAAAAAGGCGCCGTGCTTTTCGCTGGAGGAGCGGGTGTTGCTGGCACGGGCCGCGCTGTCGGATCTCGACAACGTCGACGTCCTCGGATTCGGCAACCTGCTCGCGAGCTTCGCACGGGAGCAGCACGCAACGGTGATCCTCCGCGGATTGCGCGCGGTCTCCGACTTTGAGCACGAGTTCCAGCTTGCGGCGATGAACCGCCAGCTGGCCCCGGAGGTGGAGACGATGTTCCTGAGTCCGGCGGAGGAATACAGCTTTGTGTCCTCCAGTCTGGTACGGGAAATCGCCCGCCTCGGCGGAGACGTCTCAAACTTCGTGAGCCCGGCCGCCGTGCGAGCCCTGGCGGATCGCTACGCCGACCGCTGACCGGCCCACGGCACGGCGTCGACAACCGATCCCGAGGTGCATCCATGGCCCTGATGATTACCGACGAATGCATCAACTGCGATGTCTGCGAGCCCGAGTGCCCGAACGGCGCAATCTCCCCGGGTGACGAGATCTACGTGATCGATCCCAAGCTCTGCACCGAGTGTGTCGGCCACTACGACGAACCGCAGTGCCAGCAGGTGTGCCCGGTCGACTGCATCCCCCTGGATCCGGATCACGAGGAGACGCAGGAGGAGTTGATGGCGAAGTACGAAAAGCTGACCGCGGAATGAGCGGCCGATGATTCACCGGCTCCCCGGCCGACCCCCCCGATGATCAACTCTTCCCCGCGTTGGCGAGGCGGGCTCGTGCTGCGCCTGCTGCTTTCCATGCTGGCCGTGTTCGCAGGTCAGTCGCTGCAGGCCGGCCCCGGCCAGCACGCCGTGGCCTCCGCCCACCCGCTGGCCACTGCGGCTGCGCAGGAGGTTCTTGCCGCCGGCGGCAATGCATTCGATGCCGCGGTGGCCGTCACTGCCGCTCTCGGCGTGGTCGAACCACAGGGCTCGGGTCTGGGCGGAGGAGGGTTCTTTCTGGTTCACCGGGCCGACGACGGGCGCTCGGTCATGGTGGACGCGCGCGAGACGGCGCCGGCTGCGGCGCACCCGGATCTTTACCTCGACGCCGACGGCGAGGTGATTCCGGGCTTGTCGCTGGACGGCCCGCTTGCGGCAGCGATCCCCGGCATGCCGGCCGCGCTCGGGCACCTGGCCGCGAACTACGGCCGGCTGAGCCTGGCCAAGAACCTCGAACCCGCGATCCGTCTGGCCGAAGAGGGCTTTCCCGTGGATGCCACCTTCCTGCAGATGGCCGGTTTTCGCCTGCACGCGCTGCGTGACGGGGCCGATGCGGCCCGCGTCTTTCTCCGGGAGGGTGACCTTCCCGAGGAAGGCGAGGCGATCGTGCAGCCCGAACTCGCCGCGACGCTGCGGCGTCTCGCCGATCGCGGTCCGGCGGGCTTCTACGAGGGGGAGATTGCGCAGCGCCTGGTCGAGGGCGTGCGCGCAGCCGGCGGCATCTGGGCATTGGAGGACCTCGCGAACTATGAGTTGGTCGAGCGCGAGCCGGTGGTTCTGCACTACTGCGGGGCGCGGGTTGTCAGCGCATCGCCGCCGTCATCGGGTGGCATCGCGATCGGTCAGATGCTGCACATCCTTGCCGCGGGCGGCAATCGCTACGGCGACGACGAGGTCGACCGGGTGCATCTGCTGGTCGAGGCGATGCGCAGGGCCTACCGGGACCGGGCTCTCTACCTGGGCGATCCGGACCACGTCGACATCCCGGTCGAGCGCCTCCTGTCGATGGAGTACGCATCCGGATTGCGCGCGGACATCGACCCTGAACGCGCCACGCCCAGCACCGAGCTGCCGCTGGATCCCGATGCGGTGCCCGGCCCGGTACCGCCGGCCATCGACAGCGAGAGCGAGCAGACGACCCACTTCTCCGTGATGGATGCCGAGGGCAATCGGGTCGCCGCGACCATCACCCTGAACTATCCCTTCGGCTCCGCGTTCATGCCCCCGGGCACCGGCGTGCTGCTGAACAACGAGATGGACGACTTCGCCACACGTCCTGGCGAGCCCAACGTCTACGGGCTGATCGGTTTCGAGGCGAACGCGATCCGCCCCCATCGCAGGCCGCTGTCGAGCATGAGCCCGACCTTCGTGGAGACCCCGGACCGGATTGCGGTGCTTGGCACCCCGGGGGGCAGCCGGATCATTACCATGGTGCTGCACGGCATCCTGGCCATCGTCGAGGGTGCCGGTGCCAGCGAGGTGGTGCAGGCCCGCCGCTTCCACCACCAATACCTGCCGGACAGGATCGAGTACGAGACCGCTGCGCTGGGTTCCCGGGTGCAGCTCGAGCTCGCCCGCCGCGGCCACGCTTTGTCGCCGCAGATTCGCCCCTTCGGCAACATGCAGGTCGTGATCTGGGATCGCCAGCGTGACCGCCTCGAGGCCGCGTCCGATCCGCGCGGTAACGGATCCGCGGCCGTTTTCACGCCTGTGCCCGCTCGCTGAACACCCGTGCCGGCTGGGGGGCACGCTTCGTTTTGCCTGCCCCCCCACGCTTTCCCCAGCCCCACCGCTGTTCCCGTCCGCATCCCCCTCCCGACGCCATCACGCCCCAAAAAAACGGCCCCGAAGGGCCGTTTCTCGCATGCAGGGCGTTGAGCTCAGAAGTCGCCGGTGACGCCAGCTTCCACGATTTCGTAGATGATGTCCCGAACGCGAACCGCCAGCGGCTCCAGCTCGGGGCTCAGGTCGACGGCATGAAGCATCATGTCCATGTTCATCGTGGTGATCCAGCCCTGGCCCTCGTCGTCCTCGACGACCGCGATGCGGCAGGGCAGAAAGCCGGCGAAGATCACGTCGTGCTGAACCATTTCGTTGG
>PWRV01000072.1 GCA_003563455.1 Thioalkalivibrio sp. | reverse complement strand
CTGGATACGAACGTGCTGATGCACGACCCGACGGCCCTGTTCCGCTTCCAGGAGCACGACATTTTCCTGCCGATGGTGGTGCTGGAGGAGCTCGATCGTTCGAAGAAAGGGTTGTCGGAAGTGGCGCGCAACGCGCGCCAGGTCAGCCGTTTCATCGACGAACTCACGCACGACGCAACCCATGCCGAGATCGCTCAGGGTCTGGCGCTGCACGCACGGTCACTGGCGGATTCCCCCCTCGAGGCCAGCGGGCGACTGTTCTTCCAGACCCGCGCGATGGCGGCGCATCTGCCGGAGAGCCTGCCCGGATCCACCTCCGACAACAACATCCTGGCCACCACGCTGGCGCTTCGGGGTGAACTTCCGGACGCGCGGATCACGCTCGTCTCCAAGGACATCAACCTGCGGATCAAGGCCGCGGTGCTCGGACTGCATGCTGAGGACTACTTCAATGACCAGGTGCTGGACGACGTCAGCCTGCTGTACTCCGGAATGGCGGAGCTGCCGGCCGACTTCTGGGAGTCGCACGGCGCGGAGATGGAGTCCTGGCAGGAGAGCGGGCGCACCTATTACCGCGTGACCGGCCCTTTGGTGATGCAGTGGCAGCCCAACCAGTTCCTCTACCGGGAGGGCGACAACCCGGTGCAGGCCATCGTGCTCGAGATCGACCAGCGCGCGGAGACCGCGGTCATCGAACTGGTCGATGATTACCTGCATCCCCGGCACACCGTCTGGGGCATCAACGCCCGCAACCGCGAGCAGAACTTCGCGCTGAACCTGCTGATGGACCCGGAGGTCGACTTCGTGTCACTGGTCGGCGCCGCCGGCACCGGCAAGACCCTGCTGACGCTGGCGGCCGGACTGGCCCAGACCCTGGAGGACAACACCTATCGGGAGATCATCATGACCCGGGTCACGATCCCGGTCGGCGAGGACATCGGTTTCCTGCCCGGTACCGAGGAAGAGAAGATGACCCCCTGGATGGGGGCTTTGATGGACAACCTCGAGGTGCTGACCAAGTCCGACAGCGCGGGCGACTGGGGGCGCGCGGCCACCAACGACGTGATCCGCAGCCGGATCAGGATCCGTTCATTGAATTTCATGCGCGGACGGACCTTCCTCAATCGCTACATCATCCTGGACGAGGCCCAGAACCTTACCAGCAAGCAGATGAAGACCCTGATCACCCGGGCCGGTCCCGGATCGAAAGTGGTCGCGTTGGGCAACATCGCACAGATCGATACGCCCTACCTCACCGAGACGACTTCCGGGCTCACCTACGTGGTGGACCGCTTCCGCACCTGGACCCACGGCGGCCACATCACGCTGACCCGCGGCGAGCGCTCGCGGCTCGCCGACTACGCGTCGCGCAACCTCTGAACCGGGCGGCGGGGAGGGCCGGCCGCCGGGAAGACCGCTTCGGTGTCCTCAGTCGCCGGCGTGGCCGCCGGGCGTGCCGCGCACCAGTGCATAGGCGGAGTGGTTGTGGATCGATTCGAAGTTTTCCGAGGAGACTTCGAAGCGCTTGATGCGCGTTTCATAGCACAGGTTGCGGGCGACATCGCGCACCATGTCCTCCACGAACTTCGGGTTGTCATAGGCCCGTTCGGTGACCAGCTTTTCGTCAGGCCGCTTCAGCAGGCCGAAGAGCTCGCTGGAGGCCTCGGACTCGACACGGTCGATCAGGTCGCGCACGCACAGCGAGGTGTCGGCCACCCAGGCGCGCACAGTCACATGCGAACGCTGGTTGTGCGCGCCGTATTCGGAGATCTCCTTGGAGCAGGGGCAGAGGCTGGTCACCGGCACCACCACCTCGACCATCAGGCTGACCTTGCCGTTCTCGATCCGGCCATCCAGCACGAGATCATAGTCGAGCAGGCTGGCAACCCCGGACACCGGGGCGTGTTTGTTCACAAAGAACGGCAGGCGCACCCGGATGAAGGCGTCCACCGCTTCGAGGCGCTCGGCGGTGTGCCGGAGCAGATCGGCGAAGCCGGCGATGGACAGTTCATGCACCCGCTCGTTCAGGATCGCGACGAACCGCGACATGTGCGCGCCCTTCTTGTCGGGGGGGAGGCTCACGAACATGTCGAAGGTCGCGACTGTTGGCTGCGCGGTACCGTCGCGGTCACGGAACAGCAGCGGATGCCGGATCGCGCGGATGCCAACTTCGTCGATGCCGATGCTGCGGTTATCAGCGAAGCCCTGCACGTCGGCGATCAGCGTCGGAAACTGGGGAATCGAGTTCATGCTGCTGCGTCCTCTCGGGGCTCGGTGTAGCGCACACAGGCGCGTTCCGTTTCCCACAGGGTCAGCGAGCTGACGCGCAGACCCGGTTGGTTGATCTCCCGAGCCATTTCCCGGAAGAACCACTGCGCGATGTTTTCCGCGGTCGGGTTGATCCGGGTGAACGGCTCGAGGTCGTTCAGATACTGATGGTCGAGCCGTCCCGCGATCTCGCGCGCATGCTTCTTGACCACCTTGAAATCGACGGCCATGCCGATGTCGTCGAGCGCCGCCGCCTCGACCTCGACCTCGACCTTCCAGTTGTGGCCGTGAAGGTTGGCGCACTGCCCGGGGTATCCCCGCAGCGTGTGCGCCGAGGCGAAGTCGGTCAGCACCCGGAGCGTGAAGGTCGCGGCCATGCCTATTCCTGACTGCCGGTTCGAAAGCTCCGGAACGTTACGTTGCCGCCGTCGCTGCTGCAAGTTACCGGCTGATCCCCGCGGCGAATCGCCTCCAGGATGCCCCCGGAATCCAGGCCGTGATCCGCGAGGATGCGCTCCCTCGCCCCGTGCTGGGTGAAACGGTCCGGGAGGCCGAGGGTCAGGCAGGGCACCGACAGCCCCTCGGAAGCCAGCCACTCCAGCACCGCGCTGCCGGCGCCCCCCGCGACCGCGTGATCCTCGACGGTCACGAAGCGCTCGTGGCTGCTGGCCAGCCGGCGCAGCAGCCTGGTATCCAGCGGCTTGATGAAGCGCATGTTCACCACGGTCGCATCGAGGGCCTCGCCCGCCTCGAGCGCCGCGTCGAGCAGCGCGCCGAAGCTCAGCAGGGCGATACGGCGGCCGTTGCGCTCGACCTTCGCCTCGCCCACCGGCAAGGTTTCGAGCGCGCTGGCCGGGAGCACGCCCGGCCCGGCACCCCGCGGATATCGGACCGCGGCGGGGCCCTCGTGACGGAAGCCCGTGGTCAGCATCTGGCGGCACTCGGTCTCGTTTGCCGGTGCCATCAGCAGCAGGTTGGGAATCGGGCGCAGGAGCGCGATGTCGAAGGTCCCGGCGTGGGTCGGGCCGTCGGGTCCGACGATCCCGGCGCGGTCGATGGCGAAGAGCACCGGCAGTTTCTGCAGCGCGACGTCGTGGATCACCTGGTCCATCGCGCGCTGCAGGAAGGTCGAGTAGATCGCGACCACCGGGTGCAGGCCCTCGCAGGCCATGCCGGCCGCGAGCGTGACGGCGTGCTGCTCGGCGATGCCGACGTCGAAGTAGCGCTCGGGGAATTCCTCGGAGAAGCGGACCAGGCCGGATCCTTCGCGCATCGCCGGCGTGATGCCCATCAGCCGCCGGTCGGCGCGCGCCTGGTCGCACAGCCAGGAGCCAAAGACATCCGTGTAGGTCGGCGCCTTGGCCTTGCCGCTCGAACTGATTCCATCCTCGGGGCTGAACTTGCCCACGCCGTGGTAGCGGCAGGGGTCGTCCTCGGCCGGGGCGTAGCCGTGCCCCTTGCGCGTGACGATGTGCAGCAGACGCGGGCCATCGATGTCGCGGAGGTTGTCGAGCATCGTCACCAGACCGCCGACGTCGTGCCCGTCGACCGGGCCGAAGTACTGGAAACCGAGCTCCTCGAACAGGGTGCCGGGCGTGATCATGCCCTTCACGTGCTCCTCCGCGCGCTG
>PWRV01000032.1 GCA_003563455.1 Thioalkalivibrio sp. | reverse complement strand
GTGGCGCTGAGCCGCATGGGCAACCTGCAGAACCGACGCCGTTCGCGACGGGTCGCCGAACAGCACTACGACCTCTCGAACCGGCTTTACGAGGCCATGCTCGGGCCGACGATGCAATATACCTGCGCCTACTACGGCGCCGACGGCCGCGAGACGACGCTGGACGAGGCGCAGCGCGCCAAGCTGGCGCTGATCGCCGGCAAGCTGCATCTCGAGCCGGGCATGCGCGTGCTGGAACTGGGCGGCGGTTTCGGCGAGCTTGCCCGTTACCTGGCGGACGAGCACGGGTGCGAGGTCGTCAGCTACAACATCAGCAGCCGGCAGGTCGAATATGCGCGCATCCTGTGCGAAGGGCTGCCGGTGACCATCCGACAGCGCGACTACCGGGAGGCGGCGAAGGAAGCGGCGCCCTTCGACCGGGTGGTGAGTATCGGACTGATGGAGCACGTTGGTCCGAAAAATTACCGGGGCTTCTTCGAGCTGGCGCGTTCGCGTCTGAAGGCGGGTGGGCTGGCGCTCGTCCACACCATCGGCGGCAATCAGAGCCGGATGACGGCCGATCCGTGGATCACCAAATACATCTTTCCGGGCGGGGTGATCCCCTCGGAGGCCCAGCTTGCGCGTGCCAAGGAGGGCCTGTTCGTGCTCGAGGACTGGCACAACTTCGGCCCGGACTACGATCGCACCCTGACGGCCTGGGAGGCGAACTTTCTGGCCGCGTGGCCGGAGTTGAAGAAGCGGGAAGGCCTCGAGGAGCGCTTCTACCGCATGTGGCGCTACTACCTGAACAGCACGGCCGGCGCGTTCCGTTGTCGGGGTCTCAACCTCTGGCAGATGGTGCTCAGCCGGGGTGACTTGACACGTTATGTGCCGGTGCGCTGACCGATGAGCCGCGCCGCTGAAGAGTGGTCTGCGCACCGTGCACGCGTGGAGGCCCTGGGCCGGGCGCTCGCGGATTCCCGTGGGCGGGTGCGTCTGCGCAAGCGCACCAGCAACCTGTTTCGCCCGCGCGAGGCAAAGGAGCGCATCGAACTCGACGTGACCGCGTTCAACCACGTGATCGAGGTTGACGCGGCTGCCGGAGTCGCCGAGGTCGAGGGCATGACCCCCTACGCCGACCTGGTCGATGCGACCCTGCCGTACGGCCTCGCCCCGGCGATCGTGCCGGAACTCAAGAGCATCACGGTCGGCGGCGCGGTGACCGGCGTCGGCATCGAGTC
Source organism: Thioalkalivibrio sp. (assembly GCA_003563455.1). GTDB lineage: Bacteria > Pseudomonadota > Gammaproteobacteria > Ectothiorhodospirales > Ectothiorhodospiraceae > Thioalkalivibrio. Next base: position 13,171 of record PWRV01000032.1, on the reverse strand, counting down.
GAGCGCCTTTCGTTATGGGTTGGTCCACCACACGGTTCATGAACTCGATGTGCTCGTGGCCGACGGTCGCGTGCTGACCTGCTCCCCCGATCAGCGCCCGGATCTGTTCTACGGCTTCCCCAACTCCTATGGCAGTCTCGGCTATGCAACGCGGGTTCGCATCGGACTGATCCCGGTCACGCCGTTCGTGCGGATCGAACACACCCGCCACAATGACCCCGAGGCGCTGTTTGCCCGGATTCGTGAAGAATGCGCCCGGCCGACCTGCGCCTACCTCGAGGGCGTCTACTTCGGCCCGGGGGACTTCGTGCTGACCCGCGCCCATTTTGTCGAGTCGCTCCCCGCGGGGACATCGGCGAGTGACTACACCTGGATGCGCCAGTACTGGCGCAGCCTGCGCGAGCGGCGGGAGGATTACCTCACGATCCACGACTACCTTTGGCGCTGGGACACCGACTGGTTCTGGTGCAGCAAGAACGTCGGCGCACACTTCGCGCCGGTTCGGCTGCTGCTCGGCCGCAAGCGTCTGTCGAGCATCACCTACCAGAAGGTCATGCGCGCAAGCCACCGCTGGCCGCTGAAGGCGGTTGCCATCCTGCGCCCGCGCACCGAGTCGGTGATTCAGGATGTCGATATCCCGGTCGCCAATGCCGCAGCCTTTCTGGCTGAATTCGAGGCCGAAATCGGTATCCGCCCGGTGTGGATCTGTCCGTTCGTGGTTCCCGACGGGCGCTTTTCCCTGTTCGAACTGCGCACCGACACGCCCTACATTAACTTCGGGTTCTGGGATGGGGTCCGTTCCAGCGAGCCGGATGGCCACTACAACGCGCGGGTCGAGGCAATGGTGGCCCGCCACGGCGGGAAGAAAAGCCTGTACTCGCGCAGCACCTACGACGAGGCGACCTTCTGGTCGGAAGTGGACCGCGACACCTACCAGTCACTCAAGCTCGACTGCGATCCGGAGGGCCGGTTCCCGGGCCTCTACGAAAAAGCCGTGAAGCGAGGCTGAGAAAGACACTGCGCCTGGCGGTCGTCGGCAGACGGACGACAAGCTTTTCCGGTGCTTACATCCGTGCGCTTTTCACCAACGCACGGCATCTCTGTATGATCCGCGTTTCGGTCTCGCACCGGGAATCCTGTTCGCTTTTCCGCATGTCGGCGAGCCAGGCTCCGTTACTTTTCGCGGCAGGTTCCGGACAAAGCAGGGGAACCATTCATGGGTCTGGGTGTGGGGTTGGTGGTGCTGGCGGCCTTCTTCTGGGGGCTGTCCGGCGGGATCGGCGGCATCCTGATGGCCGAGGGCTGGGACCCCTTCGTGGTCTCGTTCTACCGGGGTGCCATTGGTCTGCTGTTCGTGCTCGTCTGGCTTGCCCTGCGGCCCCACGGCAGCGGGCTTGCGAGCGGTCGGATGTGGTTCTGGTCGGCCGTGGCCGGTCTGGGCGTGGCAGGCAACTTCTCCTTCTACCTCGTGAGCATCGCAAACGGAACCGTAGCGGTGGCGGCCACCTTGATGTACACCGCTCCGGTTTTCGTCTACCTCGTATCCTTCGCCCTGAAGCTCGAGAGTCCCACCGTGCTCAAGCTGATGGCGATCGCGCTGGTGATGGTCGGCATCGTGATGCTTACCCAGATCTACGACACTGGCGCGAGCGGCGTCACCCTTATCGGTGCCAGCGCGGGCCTGCTGGCCGGTCTGTCCTACGCGGTGTTCATCTTCGGCTTCAAGTATGCCGGCTCGCACGGCAGCCCGCAGGCGATCCTCACGATTGCCTTCGGGGTGCTGGTCATCGTCCTGATGCTCCCGGGGGACAACACCCAGATGGTGGCCGCACTGACCACAACGGACTGGCCGCTGTTCGCGGCACTTGGCGTGTTTGGGGCGGGCCTGTCGTTTGCGTTCTATATCAATGGGCTCAGGTCCACCGCGCCGGCCGTGGCCTCGATCGTCGCGATGATCGAACCGGTTACCGCAACGCTGTTCGGCGTGGTGATCCTGCACGAGAGCCTGGCGCTCGTGCAGGTCCTTGGCATGGTCCTGATCCTGGTGACGGTGACCGCGCTCAGCGTCGCTTCCCGAGCGACACCACCCGTACCCCAACGGGATCGAGACACCGAGTGACGCATGGCCCACTAGGCGGGCCACGGCAGCTGAATCGACGCGGCCAGGTTCGGTGATGATCAGGATCCTGAAAGCAGTTCCTCGAATCGTTTCTCGTCCAGGATCTCGATGCCCTCCGCCCGTGCGTCGTCGAGCTTGCTGCCCGGGTCTTCGCCGGCGACCACGTAGTCGGTTTCTCCACTGACACTCGACGTCGCGCGGCCGCCCAGCCGTTCGACCGCCTGTTCCGCTTCGCTCCGGGTGTAGCCCTCAAGGCGTCCGGTGAAGACGAATTTCCGGCCCTGAAGCGGTTGCCGTTTCGGCTTCGCGGGCATGTCCTGAACGTCGACGCCGCGGCGTTGCATCCGCTTGAGGACTTTCACGTTCTCCTCTTCCTGAAAAAAGGTGTGCACGCTACGCGCGATCTCCGGCCCGATGTCGGGCATTCGCCGAAGGTCCTCCAGGCTGGCCCTGCGCATGCGGTCAAGACTCTGGAGCTCCTGCGCAAGGATCGTGGCGACCCGCTCGCCAACGTGCCGGATACCGAGGGCGTACAGGAAGCGGTCGAGCCGCGGTTTTCGCGTCTCATGGATGGCCTCGTGAAGATTCCTGGCGGTCTTGTCGGCCACGCCCTCCAGCTGCATGAGGTCGTCGACGGAGAGGGCGTAGAGATCTGCGAGATCGTTCACCAGCCCCTGCTCGACCAGGTCGCGGGCCGTCTCCTCGCCAAGGCCGTCGATGTCCATCGCCGATCGTGACCCGTAATGGAAGATGCGGCCGATCAGTTGCGGCGGGCAGCGCAACCCGTTCGGACAGACATGATATGCACCCTCGCGAACGATCGCCGTGCCGCAGACCGGGCAGTTTGCCGGCATTCGGAAGGCCTCCGCGCGCTTCCTGCCCCGTTGTGGAACCCGCTCGACGACCTCGGGTATCACGTCTCCGGCCCGGGCAATACGCACCCTGTCGCCCGGACGCACGTCCTTTCTGCGCGCCTCGCCCTCGTTGTGGAGTGTCGCCCGGCTCACGGTGACGCCGCCGACATCGGCGGGTTGCAGCAACGCGACCGGTGTCAGCTTGCCGGTGCGGCCGACCTGCACGACAATCTCCTCCAGGGTGGTCACTTCCTCCCGGGAGGGGAACTTCCATGCCAGCGCCCAGCGCGGGCTGCGGTGTCGGGTGCCCAGATTCTCCCTCAGCGCGCGGTCGTCCACCTTGATCACGATGCCGTCGATCTCGTAGGGAAGATCCTCGCGTTTCTCCCCCAGCCTTTCGTGGTATGCGGCCACGGCCTCCTTGCCGGAAGCCCGATCCACGTGGGGGTTGACTTTCAGGCCCCACTCGCGCAGCTGCCGCAGTTCCTCCCAGTGCGTCTCGAAGTCGCGGCCTTCGACCCGGAGCACGTCATAGAAGAAGACGTCCAGCGGATAGCGGGCGACGACCTTCGATTCCAGCCGTCGCAGGATCCCGCCGGTTGCATTGCGAGGGTTTGCGTAGGGTTTGTCGCCGCGTTCGATTCGTTCACGGTTCATCTGCTGAAATCCCTCGAGGGGCAGAAACGCCTCTCCGCGCACCGCCAGGAACGACGGGCACTGTTCCGGCGTTTGCAGTGTCAACGGGACCGAGCCGATCGTGCGGAGATTCGCCGAGATATCTTCGCCGTGATACCCGTCACCCCGGGTCGAGCCCCTGTTGAAGTGGCCCTGTTCGTAGATGATCTCGACCGAGACGCCATCGAACTTCGGTTCCAGCACGTAGCCGGCCCGATCGCGGTTCGCGTGACGCCGGACAAGGTCGTGAAACTCGTCGAACTCCTCCCGTTCGAGCGCGGCATGGAGGCTGAGCATCGGTGCCGTGTGCTCGACTCGGTTCAACGCGTCCATTGGCGCGGCACCGACCCGAAGGGTGGGGGAGTTTTCCGAGCGGTATTCGGGGAAGGCCTCTTCCAGCTCCTGCAGGCGCTGAAACAGCCGGTCGTAGACCGAATCGGAGATTACGGGATCATTCTTCACGTAATACTGGTGATCGTGGAATTCGATGCCTTCGCGAAGCGCCTCGATCTCGTCTTTGGCCTCCTGCTCGCCAAGATCATCCACATCCTTGAATCTTGTGCTCGGGTTCTTCTTGAAATCCCGGTTCCGTGCCATGGGTGTCAGTCCCTCTTCAGGAGCCTTTTCAGATCACCCCATTTGCGGGTGTTCAGCACGTCGTCTGCCTCCAGCCAGCCGCGGCGTGCCTGATCGATCCCGAAGCGGAGGAATTCGAGGTCGGTCGTCGCGTGCGCGTCCACCGAGATTGCCACCTTCAGACCCTTTTCCCGGGCCAGCTTGCAGTGGGCATCGTTGAGGTCGAGGCGGTCGGGCTGTGCGTTGAGCTCCATGTAGCACCCCCGTTCCAGTGCGGCGTCCATGATCCTCTCCATATCGATTTCGTAAGCTTCCCGCTCGTTGATCAGACGCCCCGTCGGATGACCCAGAATGTGAAAGCTGGGATGGTCCATGGCCCGAATCACCCGCTCGGTCTGCTTCTTCTTTGAAAGATCGAACTTGCTGTGGATGGACCCGACCACGAGATCCAGTTCCCCCAACACGTCGTCGTCGAGATCGAGCGAGCCGTCCTCCAGGATGTCCACTTCGATCCCCTTGAGGATGCGAATGCCGCCCAGCTCGTCGTTCAGCGCATCGATTCTTTCCATCTGTTGCCGCAGCCGCTTCTCGTCGAGTCCCTTGACCGCCGCAACGGCCTTCGAGTGATCGGTGATGGCCAGGTATTCGAGGCCGGATTTCTTCGCCGCCTCGGCCATTTCCCTGAGTGTGTATTTTCCGTCGCTGTCCTTCGTGTGGGCATGCAGGTTGCCCCGCAGGTCCTCGAGCCGGACCAGCTTCGGCAGCTTGTCCGCCTTCGCGGCTTCCACTTCGCCACGGTTCTCGCGGAGTTCGGGTGGTATGAACGGCAGCCCGACCTCCTCGAAGACCTCTTCTTCGGTTGCCCCGGCGATTCGGTCGTCGCCCCGGAACACGCCGTATTCGTTGATCTTGAGTTTCTTCCCCTGCGCGATTCTGCGCACCGCGATGTTGTGCGCCTTGGAGCCCGTGAAGTAGTACAACGCCGCGCCGTAGCAGACCTCGGGCACGACGCGCAGATCGACCTGCAGCCCGGACTGCAGGATCACCATCGAGCGTGTCTTTCCGTGCTCCACGACCTCCTCGACCTCGTCATAGCCGACAAAGCGATCCATCACCGGGGAGTCGTTCCGGCAGGTGATCAGGATGTCGAGGTCACCGACCGTTTCCTTCCGTCGCCGATAGCTTCCCGCGACGACGACCTTTTTCACCCCGTCGATCCCGGAGAGATGGTTCTCCAGTGACCGTGCGATGGGATCGACGGCGGACAGCTTCGTGCGCTCTGTGTGGTCCTTCCTGCGATCGATTTCCCGCAGGATCATGTCTTCCGTTTTCTTTCCGAACCCTTCGAGTTCGCGGATCTCATGGTTCTCGGCGGCCGCCCTGAGCTGATCCATGGACTCGACGCCGAGTGCATCGTGGATAGCCTTAACTCGTTTGGGGCCGACGCCGGGGAGCTTCATCATCTCACCGAGCTCGGCGGTGGTCTCCTCCTCGGTTTCCTTCAGTAGCGTCAGTTCACCGTTATTGACGATTTCCTTGATCTTGCCTGCAAGATCATCGCCGATACCAGGCAATTCCGAAAGATCCTCGCCGTCTTCCAGCATCTCCTGCGCATCGCGAGGCAATGATTCCACCGTTTGCGCGGCGTTGCGGTAGGCGCGGACACGAAAGGTGTTTGCCCCCTGGATCTCGAGCAGATCGGCGAGTCGATTGAACTGCTCTGCCACCTGCTTGTTGTGGATCGGCATCGCTCTCTCCCGCTCATTGCATCGCCTGGCAGGTCGGGCAGAAATATGCGGTTCGGCCCGAAACCCGCGCCTTTTCCAGTGAAGTGCCGCAACGCGGGCAGGTGGCTTCTTCGACGCCTCGATGCGGAGTGAGGAAGTCTTCCGGCATTCGCTCCGGCTGCGCCCGGGACTTGATCGAAACGATAAGCACCCGTCGCATCTGCCGGTGAATCTGCGTCAGCGTCCACTGGTCGGTCTCTGAAGCCGCTGTTCGCGGGTGCACCTCCGCCTGAAAGAGGATCTCATCCGTATAGACGTTCCCCAGACCGGCAATGGTTCCGTGATTCATCAGGGCGGACTTGATGCTCCCGCGTTTTCGGCCGATCAGTTCCCGAAACCGCCCGGCATCGAGCCGGTCGTCAAGGGCATCGATCCCCAGGCGATGCCGCCTGATGAATTCCCTGGGATCGTCGGTCCAGTCGAGTCTTCCGATCATGCGCTGACTGACGTAGGCCAGATGGAAGCCGTTCTCGAATGCGATGACCACCCGGGCGTGCTCCGGGGGCTCCTTCGTCTTCGCATATTCGGGGTAACCCGTCATGCCGAAATGGAAGACCAGCCAGCCGTCTTCGCCCACCCGGACAAACAAATGTTTCCCGTGCCGGCGTGTCGATTCCAGCGTCCTGCCCGTTAGCCGCCGCTGCAGCGCTTGCGCCGACACGTCCCCCAACACCTTTTCGTGTCGTACGTCGACCCTGGCGATGCGCTGGTGCAGCGATGTCGCGTCGAGATATTCCCTGAAAACCTGCACGTCGGGGAGCTCAGGCATTCTTCGCACCTCCGGGTTTCGTCGTGAAACGGGTGTTCAAGCGGTGGCGATGCAATGGGTACCTATCCGTTGCATTGTGCCGGGCTGGAACCGGGGTTACCCTCTCGACATTGCCCACAAGGTTGCACCGATGAGCATCGAAACGCGACTCCTGCGACTGCTCATGAAGAACGGGCGGATGTCCTACACCGATATCGCCCGCGAACTGGACTGCTCCCGAGCCTACGCCCGTGACGTGGTGCGCAAGCTGGAGGAGGACGGCGTGATCGAGCAGTTCACGGTCATTCTAAATCCGGACAAGCTCGGAAAGCGCATCTCCGCCTTTCTCGATGTCCAGGTCACGCCGGCACGCCTCGAGGACACGGCGCAGGAACTTGCCGCAACGCCCGAGGTGATCAGCCTCTATATCATGAGCGACATGAAGAGCCTGCACATCCACACGTTGACCGACAGCACCGCTGACCTCGATCGCTTCCTGAGCCGCCATCTACTCGGTCGCGACTGGATCACCTCGCTGGACTGCAAGCTGCTGATGTCTCGACTCAAGCACCGGCGGGGAGGGCCGCGCCTCTAAGGAAGTGCTGAATACGGCCATCCTTGCTTTTTCAGCGCACCCGCCGCTCGCCTGCTTCAACCAGTTACGAGGGTGTTGTACAGCATCCCCGACGCGGTCAGCAGCAGGAAGACCGCAAAGGCCTGTTTCAGCCTCCGGGTGTTCAGCGCAATGGCCATGCGGACGCCCGCCGGGGCGAGAGCGACGCTGAGTGGGGCGATCAGCGCAACGCCCAGCAGGTTGACATAGCCGAGGCTGAACGGCGGTCGGTCGCCCACGCCGGCGCCCGCCCAGACGAAGCCAAGGGCCCCGGGCACGGAGATCACGGTCCCGACTGCCGCGGCTGTTCCGACGGCACGGTGGATCGGGTAGCGCAATGCACTGAGAATCGGCACCGTGAGGGTGCCGCCGCCGATCCCCATCAACGTTGAAACGGTGCCGACGAAGCCGCCGATCGCCGTTGGCGCCATGCCGCCGGGAGGCTTGCGTGTCAGTGCCGGCGGCTGTCCACCGCGCAGCATGTTCGCAGCGACCAGGATGGCGACCCCGCCGAACAGACCGGTGAGAACGCGCCCGGATGCGACCGCCCCCAGCGCGACGCCGATCAGTACACCCGTCAGCAGGCCGGGCAGGAGGGTGCGCAGCAGCTCCGTGTCGACGCCTTTGTGGCCGTGGTGGGCCCAGGCCGAGCGCAGGGAAGTGGGGACGATGATCGCGAGCGAGGTGCCCACCGCCACGTGCATCCGCACCGCTTCGTCGACGCCCAGTGGTCCGAACAGCCAATAAAGCACCGGCACGATCACGATCCCGCCGCCAACCCCCAGCATCCCGGCAATCAGCCCCGCGATGACTCCCGTCAGACCCAGGCCGACGGCGAGGACCAGGACCTCGTTCCATGGCATCCGCTGTCCTCCTGCTTACGGCCCTGATGTCGTTAATGGTCTGATGCCGGGATACCGGCCACCGCACCGTCGCAGCGCGGGTCCGAGGCGCCGTGAACCCGTCCCTCGGGATCCCGCAGCAGCAGGCCGGCGTGTCCCATCATCGAGTTGCAGGCAGGTACCATGTCGATCTCGTGGCCGCGCGCGCGGAGACCGGCGACCACCCCGGCGGGCAGATCGTCCTCGACCTTCAACGAGTCCGTGCCGTGGCCCCAGGTGCGGCCGAGAAGCCAACGCGGCGACGCGATCGCGCGAGCAAGGTCCTGGCCGTGGAGGATGGCGCGGCTGAAGATGGCGGCCTGCGTCTGGGGCTGGCCTTCACCGCCCATGGTGCCGTAGACCAGCGAACGGCCATCCAGCAGCCGGGCGCCGGCCGGATTCAGGGTATGGAAGGGGCGCCGACCCGGTTGCAGCGGGTTGAGGGACCGGGCATCCAGCGAGAAGCTGTGTCCGCGGTTCTGCCAGACGATGCCCGTTCCCGGCGCGACCACGCCGGACCCGAATTCGTGATAGAGGCTCTGGATGAAGCTGACCTGGTTGCCGAAGGCGTCCATCGCGCCGAGCCAGACCGTGTCCCCGCCGCCCGGTGGGCTCGGCCAGGGCGCCGCGTGCAGCGGATTCACCTGGGCGGCCAGGCGGGCGATGGCATCGGCAGTGAGGTATCGCGCCGGATCCTCGGGGAGGTGGTCCGGGTCGGTCACGAGGGTGCCCCGCACCCGAAAGGCGGCCTTGGTTGCCTCGACCAGGGTGTGCACGTGATCGGTCCCGTCGGCGGGGTGGGGCGATTTTGCGAGTAGCTGCTGGTAGATGCCGAGGATCAGCAGCGAGGCGATCCCCTGCGTCGGGGGCGGCAGGTTCAGAAGGGTTCCCGCGGGTGTGGCCAGCTCCAGGGGAGAGACCATTCGGGCGCTGAAGCCGGCCAGATCGCCGGCCTGGAGCGGGCTTCCCTCGGCCGCCAGACTTGCGGCGAGCGTCGCGGCGATCTCGCCGCGGTAGAAGTCGCCGCATCCGGCGCGACCCAACTGTTCGAGCACCGCGCCGAGGTCAGGCTGGCGGAAGACGGTTCCAGCGGCGGGGATGCGGCCTTCCGGGCAGAAGGCCGACTCGAAGGAGACGCGGCCCCGCAATTCATCGGCCTTGTCCTCGAGGGTCCGGACCTGCGAGGTGCTGACGGCAAACCCCCGTACCGCCTGCTCGTGAGCAGTCTCCAGCAGTCGGCGCAAGGGCAAGCGGCCGCCCCAGTGCCGCCGAGACCAGTCGTGCGCGACCTCCCAGCCGGCCACGGTACCCGCCACCGTGCAGGCGGCCGGGCCGCCGCGATGCGGGATGGCGTCCAGGCCCTGTTCCCGGTACCACGCGGGATCGGCACCGGCGACCGCATACCCGCAGGCCTCGATCGCCCAGGCGGGTTGGTGCGGCGCCTGCAACAGCCAGAATCCGTCGCCGCCGAGGCCGTTCATATGGGGGTAGACCACAGCGATGCTTGCGGCCGCCGCGATCATCGCCTCGATCGCGTTGCCACCCTCTGCCAGCACCTCCGCACCCGCGCGGGCAGCCAGGTGGTGCGGCGCGACCACGGCCCCTGACAGGGGTCCGGATGGCGCGCGTTCAACCAGCAGGCGGTTCATACGGTCACCATCCGATCACCTCGGGCAGCCAGAGCGCGATCCCCGGGAACAGTATCAGCACGGCCACGGCCAGCAGCTGGATGATCACGAAGGGCACCGCGCCCCGGTAGATCTCGGTGGTGCGGATCTCCGGTGGCGCGACACCTTTCATGAAGATCAACGACCAGCCGAAGGGCGGGGTGAGGAAGGAGGTCTGCAGGTTCATCGCGATAAGTATCGCGACCCAGACCAGTGAGAATTCCGGGTAGGCGAGGAGGAAGGGCAGGAACAGCGGGATGGCGATGTAGGTGATCTGTATCCATTCGAGGAAGAATCCCAGTAGAAAGATGATCAGAAGCATGAACAGCAGTGTGCCGTAGGCACCGCCGGGCACCCAGTCGAACATCGCCTCGACGAGGAATTCCCCATCGAGGCCCCGGAAGGCCAGCGCGAACACCTGGGAGGCGATCAGCACGAAAAAGACCATCGCGCTGACGCGAACCGTGGAAAGCAAGGCGTCCTGGAATACCGGCCAGCTCAGGCGCCGCATGATGATGCCGATCAGCACCGCGCCAACGGCGCCGACCGAGGCCGCCTCGGTCGGCGCGGCGATGCCGCCGATGATGGCTCCCAGTACGGCAACCACCAGCAGGGCCGGGGGCAGCACTGCGGTAAACAGATCGCGAACGATCTCCCGGCGGCTCAAGCTGGCCCGCTCGTCCGCATCGATCGCAGGCACATCCGCGCTGTAGAACCAGGCGAGGGCCAGCAGGTAGAGCACATACATGCCGGCCAGCATCAGCCCAGGCATCAGCGCCGCGGCGAAGAGACTGCCCACGGAAAGATTCATGGTATCCGCCAGTACCAGCAGCACCAGGCTGGGTGGAATGATCTGTCCCAGCGTCCCCGCGGCACAGATGGTTCCGCAGGCCACCGTGCGGCTGTAGCCCCGGCGCAGCAGAGTGGGCAACGCCATCAGTGTCAGGGTCACGATGGCTGCCCCTACGATCCCGGTGGCAGCCCCCAGCAGGACCCCGACCCCGATTACGGCCAGCGCCATGCCGCCGGGCATTGCACCGCTCGCGTAGCCGATGACCTCGAGCATGCGTTCGGCCACCCGGGTCTTGTCCAGCATCACCCCCATGAAGATGAACAGCGGTATCGCGAGCAGGGTGTAATTGGTGAAGGTCCCGTAGATGCGCCCGGGCAGGATTTCGAACAGCCAGCCATCGAAGCCGATGAAGCCGAAGAAGAAACCGACGGCCGCGATGGCAAAGGCCACGGGCATGCCCGTGAGCACCAGCACGAAGAAGCCGATGACCATCATCAGCGCGATGTATTCCAGGGGCACGGTTCAGGACCCTGCGGCGACCGACTGTCCCTGACGCCGGTAGTGGAAGAAGAGGCGGCGGAAACCCGACATGGCCTGGCGGAGGGCTTCCGTGAAGATGAGAGCGAAGCCGACCAGGATCATGCCCTTGGGCAGGAAGCGCCACGGCAGGCCGCCGGCGTTGGGTGAACGTTCCCCGCGCACCCAGGAGGTCTGCACGTAGGGCCAGGAGTAGTACAGCACCAGTACCGCGACCGGCAGTGCAATGAACAGCATGGTGAGAGAATCCAGCCAGAGCCGTCCGGTGTGGCCCAGTTGGCTGTAGAAGATGTCGATGCGCACGTGATCATCGTGGCGCATCGCATAGGCGATGCTGGTCATCACCGTCAGGGCCAGCAGGTACATCTCCAGTTCCTGGAGCCAGGTGGTGCCCACGCCAAATACGTACCTGCCCGCCATGTTGCCGAACACCAGCGCAATCAGCAGCGCCATGCTCGCTGCGGAGATTACTGCCGACAGACCTGTCAATCTCCCCAGCAGCCTTTCCGTCCACAGCCACCATCGCAACATGCAGGGGCCCTCGTTGGCTTCGGGCGTTCGGGACATGCAACAGTTTCGTCCCGCGTTTTCGTGCCCGCGTTGACGTGAAGGTCGCGCACTTCTCCCCTCTCCCGCACGCGGGAGAGGGGAGTTCAACGTCGAGCGCGATCACTGCGACCCAGGGCCGTCCTTCACCCCGGCTGAGCGGTGTATCGTCGTGGCCGTCATATACGGATCTGCTGCCCGAGATCGCGGATCTGCTGCTGGAAGGCGCTCTCGGAATTCTGCTGCCAGCGATCGTGGTTGGCCTTGAAACGGAAATAGCTCTCGTGAACCCTCCGCACGAGCGGGTCCGCGGCCGCGTTTTCGTGGAGGATGTCGTCGGTCGCCTCGAGCAGCGCCTTGATGACGTCGTCCGGCACCGGCCCGAACTGTACTCCGTGGTTCTGAACCAGATCGTCCAGCGCAATGGCGTTCTGCGCCTCTAGCCAAGCATGTGACGTGATGTTGCAGGCGGCTGCCGCATTGCGCATGATCGCCTTCAGGTCGTTGGGCAGTGAGTCCCAGGCTGCCCGGTTGACGACGACTTCCGTGCTGGTGGCTGGCTCGTGCCAGCCGGAGGAATAGTAGTGGCTTGCTGCGTTGTGCAGACCGAGTTCCCGGTCGAGGAAGGGTCCGACCCACTCCGCGGCGTCGATCGCGCCACGCTCGAGGGCGGGGAAGATTTCGCCACCCGGCAACAGGCGCGCGTTCGCACCAATGGCGTTGTAGATGTCGCCGCCCAGGCCCGGCATCCGGATGTTCAGGTTGTTGAAGTCTGCAAGTGACTCAATGGGTTCACGGAACCAGCCCATGGGCTGGACGCCGGTGCAACCCACCACCAGGGGAACCAGGTCGAAGGGTTCGTAGACTTCCTGATACAGATCGTAGCCGCCCCCATCCTGCAGCCACGCATTGTGGCCCTGGAACGTCATGCCGAAAGGGACGGTGGTGAAATACTGCGCGGCGAAGGAAAACCCCGACCAGTAGTACGCGCAGCCATGGTTCAGCTGTACCTGTCGTCCCTGCGAGGCGGCCTCGAAGCCGTCGAATGCAGGCACCAGTTCGCCGGCCGAATAGACGCGGATGCTTATGCGGCCATCCGACATCTCCTCGACCCGATCGGCAAAATCGGTCGCACTGCCCGGACCGACCTGATAGAAGGGGAGACCCGCGGGCCAGGTGGTGGTCATTCGCCAGTTGAAGGTCTCCCGCGCCTTGACGATGGCGGGTGCGCCCACCGTTCCGGCGGCGATTGCGGCCGCGCCGCCCCCCATCTTGAGAAAACTGCGTCTGTCGACGGACATGTCGGACTCTCCGGTTGTGAAACACGAGAGGGCTTCAGCAACCCGCATGCCAAGTGTCCATGGGTGCGGAAGAT
>PWRV01000062.1 GCA_003563455.1 Thioalkalivibrio sp. | reverse complement strand
GGATTTCGACGCCCTCGGGATGCGATTTGAACCGCCGGTGCACCCAGAAGTACTGGGTTGGTGCGTCGCGCACCGCCGATTCCAGGACCGCGTTCATCCTCGTCACGTCTTTTAATACGTCACCGGATGGATAGTCTTCGAGCGGTGCCCCGATCGTGATCTGGTAGCTTCTGCCGTCCGGTGCAACGCGGTAGAAAATCGGCAGCACCCGGGCCTTGCCGAGTTTGGCAAGGCGGGGGAGGCTGGTGGTCGTGGCTGCGGGCACGCCGAAAAAGGGTGCGAAGACGCTCTCGACCTTCTTCATGTGCTGGTCGCCGGCGTACCAGAGTGGCGTGCCGGATTTCATCTGACGGACCATGCCGCGGATGTCCGTGCGCGCCACAGCGGCCCCGAGGTTGCGTTCCCGCGCCCTGCGCATCGTCTGGTCGAACACGGGCTTTTTCTTGATCGGCTTGTAGATGACGGCCATCCGATGATCCTGCCCGAAGAGCCTTGCCGCCAGTTCGATGCAGCAAAAGTGCCCCGACAGCAGAATCACCGGTTGTCCGTCCTGCAGCGCGGACTGCAGGTGTTCGAAGCCCTCGAACTCGCACGGAATCCGGTCGACGCCTGGTCCCCCGAACCAGCCGAGGGCCAGTTCGGCGAGACCGCGGCCAGTGTATCCGAAGTTCTCCTTCACCCAGCGCTCCCTTTGCTCGGCGGTGAGTTCCGGGAAGCACAGTTCCAGGTTGCGCCGGACCACGTAACGCCGGTCACCGGCCACGTGATAGAGGACCCGGCCGAGACCCGTTCCCAGTGCCACCGCCCAGCGCCACGGCAGCCGGGCGATCAGCCAGAGCAGAGCGATGTTGATGTACTGCGTCCAGTTGCCCGGGTGGGCAGCGTGGCGCGTGGGGGGATTGGAGGGTCGTTCCATCGGCTCATTCTCCGGCCGCGGCCGGCTCGCGGGTCTGTTTCCGGTGGAGGTCGGCGTACAGCCCGCCGCGACTGAGCAGCTCCGCGTGCGGGCCCTGTTCGACAATGCGTCCGTGGTCCATCACGACGATCACGTCCGCGTTCTCGATGGTCGAGAGCCGGTGTGCGATCACCAGTGTTGTTCGTCCGCGCATCAGGCGCTCCAGGGCCTCCTGGATCTGTCGTTCGGACTCGGAGTCCAGCGCCGATGTTGCCTCGTCGAGGATCAGCAGCGGCGCGTTGCTGATCAGCGCTCTTGCGATCGCGATCCGCTGCCGCTGTCCGCCGGAAAGCATCACGCCGTTTTCTCCGATCAGCGTGTCGAAGCCCTGGGGGAGGTTGCGGATGAAGTCGAGTGCGTTGGCATCCCGTGCCGCCTGCTCCAGGAGCTCGGGGGCCGGGCTTTCGGGCGCGCCATAGGCGATGTTCTCCGCGACACTGGCGTTGAACAGCACGATGCCCTGACTGACCAGCGCGATCTGGGCTCGCAGATCGGCGAGCCGGTATTCCCGAATCGGATGCCCGTCGAGCGTGATCACGCCCTGCTGCGGTTCGTAGAAGCGCGGTAGCAGGCGTGCCAGCGTGGTCTTGCCACTGCCGGACCGGCCGACCAGCGCAACGGTCTGCCCGGACCGGATTTCCAGGTTGATGTTTTGCAGCACGGGCTGGTCCGGCTGGTAGCCGAAGGTCACGTCGTCGAAACGGATCTCGCCGCGCGCCCGTGGCAGCGGACGTCCCCCTTCGTCGACCTCCGAGGGATGATCGAGGATCTCGAACACGCTTTCACTGGCCGCCAGCGCCCGTTGGATCTGGGAGTTGACGCCGACGAGCTGCTTCAGGGGAGGCATCAGCAGCAGCATCGCGGTGATGAAAGAGAGCAGGCCACCCGGCGTAAGTTCATCCATCACGCGGTCCGACGTGGCCAGAAAAAGGACCACGGCCAGCGCGATCACGGCCAGGAACTGGACCAGCGGCTGCGTGATCGCCTTGATCGCGACGTATTTCATCTCCTGCCGCCGATTCCGTTCGTTGATTCGGCGGAAACGCTCGGCCTCGCGCTCGGCCGCACCGAAGATCTTGATCTCGGTGTGTGCGCGGATGCCGTCTTCGGCGACCTGTGCAAACTCGCCGACGGAGTGCTGGACGCGGCGCGCGGTTTTGCGGAAGCGCCGGTTCGCGAGCGTGATCAGACCGAAGATGGCGGGGCCCAGCAACAGCGCGATCAGCGTGAGCCACGCGCTGAGGTAGATCATGTAGGCAAGCAGGAAGATGATGGTGAAGGTGTCCCGCACCAGCGTCACGATGGCCTTCGAGGCGGCACTGGCGATCGCGTTCACGTTGTAGGTGAGCTTGGCCAGCAGCATGCCGGGTGAGGCGGAGTCGAAATAGCCGGTGGGCAGCCGAAGGTATTTCTCGAAGGTGGCCTGGCGGATCTCGCGCACCACCCGTTTGCCGACCGCCGCAACCGTGTAGTCGGAGGCGAACATGGTCAGGCCGTGAAACAGGAAGATCGCGACCAGCCCGATGGGCACCCAGAGCCGTGCGGCGGGGTCCCGTTCGATGAAGGTCCCGTCGACGAGGGGCTGCACAATCCACGCAAAGGCGGCCTGGGCGGCCGCGGCCACGATCATGAAGGCGATCGCGATCACGCCGAGGCGCCAGTGCGGGCGCACGTACTCGAAGATGCGCCGGTAGAGCTGCAGGGCGTCCCCGGTCGGGGCGCCTTCGATCCGGAGCTTCGATTCTCGCTGGGCCTTCTGGCTCAAGGGTCCAACCTTCGGTGTAGCTTCAAGGGATTGCCGGGCATGACCGTCGAGCGCGCCGGTCGCGTGTTGTCTTGCGCGGGGCGCGCCGGTCGCGCAAGCCTTCAATCAAGTTCCAATGACGGGTGGCCGCCCCCAACTCGCGCGAAACGCGGCGGTTATTGTACCCGTTCCCGGTGTCAGGGGGTTCCGGCTGCATCAGGGGGATGTTTGCGCATTCAGCATGCGCCGAGTCCGTTGTATGCTTCCCGCTGAGCCGTCCCGTGCCACTCGGGCGGACAAACCCCGTGATCCACGCCGATGGACGGATGCGGATGCAGCACTATCTTGCGATTGCCCTTGGGGGCGCACTCGGTTCGGTCCTGCGCTTCGCGATGAACGAGGCGGTGTCGGCGCGTTTCGGACGGGCCTTTCCGTGGGGAACCCTCAGCATCAACGTGATCGGATCCTTTCTGATCGGCCTGCTTGCGGTGTTGCTGGTCGAACGGTGGGACGTTAGCCCAGCGGTGCGCCTCGGGCTGATGGTGGGCGTGCTCGGCGGGGTCACGACCTTCTCCTCCTTCTCGCTGGAGGTGGTGAATCTGGCGCAGAACGGCGCGCTGCTGCGTGCGATGCTGTATGTGCTCGCGAGCGTCACCGTCTGCGTGCTGGCGGCCGCGGCCGGCATCCACCTCGCCCGGACCAGTCTCGGAATGGCCTGAAGGCGATGGCCGCTTCCGGCCCGATGGACCTTTTCGAGGGCCGACCGTAGACTCCCCGGTCTTGGTTCATGACCGGGTTTTTCCATGCTGGACATCCGAATTCTGCGGCAGGATCTCGATGCCGTCGTGACCGCACTGGCACGCCGCGGCTTCGACTTCGAACGGGAACGCTTCGAGGCGCTGGAGACCCGGCGCAAGGGCCTCCAGGTCCGCACCCAGGAGCTTCAGAACGAGCGCAATACGCGCTCGAAGGCGATCGGGCAGGCGAAGGCCCGCGGCGAGGACATTGCGCCGCTGAAGGCGGCGGTCGGAGAGCTGGGGGAGGAGCTCAAGGCCCGCGAGCAGGAGTTGCAGCAACTCCAGTCGGAGCTCGAGGACCTGCTGCTGCAGGTGCCGAATCTTCCCCACGAGCACGTGCCGGTGGGGCCCGACGAGACGGCGAATGTCGAGGTCCGCCGCGTCGGCGAGCCGGCGATGCCCGATTTCGAGCCGCGCGACCACGTGGATCTCGG
>PWRV01000024.1 GCA_003563455.1 Thioalkalivibrio sp. | reverse complement strand
GGCTTCGACGGGCGTGGCCGGCTGGTGCAGGGCTTCCTCGAGGGCTCCAACGTGAACACCGTCGAGGAGCTGGTGAACATGATCGAGACCCAGCGGGCCTACGAGATGAATTCCAAGGCGATTTCCAGCGCCGACCAGATGCTGCAGTACGTGAACAACAACCTCGGCCGATAGGCGGGGGACCAGGAGGATGCCGCGATGACCGGCCCATGGGGAACCCACACACGATTGCTGGTGGCGCTGCTGCTGCCGCTGCTGCTCGGCGCCTGCGCCGCCGGACCGCACGCGGTGGTGCGTGGCGACGACCCGGACTTCCAGCCCGTCACCCCCGCGGCACCGGTGCCGCCGGAACACAACAATGGCGCGATCTTCCAGGTGAGCCAGCGCGGCGGACTCTTCGACGACGACAAGGCCCGGCAGGTCGGGGATATCCTGACCGTGCGCCTGGTCGAGCGCACTCAGGCGCGCAAGTCCGCGAACACCAGCACCAGCAAGGACAGCAGCATCCAGTTGCCCAGCCCGACGCTGTTCGGTGGCGACGTGACGGTGAACGGCCGTCCGATCCTCGACAACCGCGTCGAGGGTTCGCGCAGTTTCGGGGGGCAGGGCGACAGCGCGCAGAGCAACCAGCTGGACGGAAACATCACGGTGACGGTGGCGGAGGTGCTGGCCAACGGCAACCTGGTGATCCGGGGCGAGAAGTGGATCCGCATCAACCAGGGCGAGGAATACATCCGGCTGCGGGGCGTGGTGCGGCCGGTCGACATCCGCGCCGACAACACCGTGCTGTCCACCCAGATCGCCGACGTGCAAGTGGCCTACGGCGGCAGCGGCACCCTCGCCGACAGCAATCAGCCCGGCTGGCTGACGCGTTTCTTCAGCAGCCCCTTCTGGCCCTTCTGAGGAGTCGACAACGATGCCCTTCCAACGCATGACCCGCAGCCTACCGATCGCGCTGTTCTCGCTCGCCGCCGTGCTGCTGCTTGGGCCGGCCTCCGCGGTGCAGGCGCAGGGCCTCGAACGCGTGAAGGACCTCGCCTCCATCGGTGGCGTGCGCAACAACCAGCTGGTCGGATACGGGCTGGTGGTGGGCCTCGACGGCACCGGCGACCGCACCACTCAGGCGCCGTTCACCGTGCAGAGCCTGAAGAACATGCTCGGGCGCCTCGGCGTGACCGTGCCGCCGGACGTGAGTCCGCAGCTGCGCAACGTCGCCGCGGTGATGATCCACGCCGACCTGCCGCCCTTCGCGAAGCCCGGACAGACCATCGATATCACCGTGTCCTCGATCGGCAATGCCGGCAGCCTGCGCGGCGGCAGCCTGCTGATGACGCCGCTGAAGGGCGCCGACGGCCAGACCTATGCAATGGCGCAGGGCAACCTGGTGGTCGGCGGTCTGGGCGCCGAGGGTCGCGACGGTTCGCGCATCACCGTGAACGTGCCCAGTGTGGGCCGCATCCCGAACGGTGCCACGGTCGAGCGCGAGGTCACCAGCGCCTTCGCCCAGGGCGACAGCGTGACGCTGAACCTGCACCGTTCCGACTTCACAACCGCCAACCGGGTCTCGGATGCGATCAACGACGCCCTCGGCGGCGGCACCGCCCGGCCACTGGACGGGTCGAGCGTGCGCGTCCGCGCACCGACCGACCCCGGCCAGCGCGTCGCCTTCGTGTCGGTGCTGGAGAACATCCGGGTCGAGCCGGGCGATGCGCCGGCAAAGGTGATCGTGAACTCGCGCACCGGCACGGTGGTGATCGGCAGCAACGTCACGGTCACCGCAGCGGCGGTCAGCCACGGCAGCCTGACCGTGACCATCACCGAGGCGCTGGACGTCAGCCAGCCGGCGCCGCTGGCGCCGGGCGAGACCGTGGTGACGCCGCGCACCGACATCGAGGTTGTCGAAGAGGCGAACCCGATGTTCCTGTTCGGGCCCGGAGTAACGCTCGACGAGATCGTGCGCGCGGTCAACCGCGTGGGGGCGGCGCCGGGTGACCTGGTGGCCATTCTCGAGGCCCTGCGCGAGGCCGGCGCGCTGCGGGCCCAGCTGATCGTGATCTGACGGCCCGCGGAATCCCGGACCGGGACCCAGTGATGAATGCCAACCCTTCCGCCGCCGGCACCTATACGGACTTCCAGGGCCTGGCCGACCTGCGGCGCATGGCCCGCGAGGATTCCCCTGAGGCGGCCGATGCGGCGGCGCGGCAGTTCGAGGCCCTGTTCATCCAGATGATGCTGAAGAGCATGCGCGACGCGATGCCCGTGGACAGCGGTCTGGACGGCGACGGGGTGCAGTTCTACCGCGAGATGTTCGACAAGCAGATCGCGCTGGAGATGTCGCAGGGCGACGGGATCGGACTGCGCGAGTCGCTGTTGCGGGACCTCGCGCCCGGTGCGCTTGAAGATCGTGCCGCGCAGGAGCTGCGCATGCCCGAGCGACGGGTGCCGGCACGGGCGGCGTGGCCGGCCGAGGCCGCGGTGCGCAACGCCCCGGTGCCGGACACCGATGCCGCGGCCCCGACTCGGGAGGCGCCGTCCGCGTCCTGGCGTCCCGAGTCGCCCGAGGCCTTCTTGCGGGAGCTGCGGCCGCACGCGGAGCGCGCCGGGGCCGCGCTCGGGGTTGCGCCCGAGGTGCTGCTGGCGCAGTCGGCGCTCGAGACCGGCTGGGGACGGCACGTGATGGCGCACGCCGACGGATCCAGCAGCCACAACCTCTTCGGGATCAAGGCCGACGCCCGCTGGACGGGTCCGCGCGTGCACGTGAACACGCTCGAATACGTAAACGGGGTGCCGGAGCGGGAACGCGCGGCCTTCCGTGCCTACGACAGCCCCCAGGAGAGCTTCGCGGACTACGTGGACTTCCTGCAGAGCAACCCGCGCTACCGCGGCGCGCTGGCCCGGGCCGGCGATGCGGAGGGTTACCTGCGCGGCCTGCAGTCCGCGGGCTACGCGACCGACCCGGCCTACGCGGACAAGATCCTGGACATCCTGGGCCGGGGCACCCTGCCGCAGGTCCTTGGACTCAAGCCGGATACGCCCGGGCCGACAAGTGGATGATGAGGAGCACGGTATGCACAGCCTGAGGATCTTCAGCCGCGGTGGCCGCAATGGCCGGGAGCGTCGCGATGGGTAGCGACATCCTGAGCATCGGCACCTCCGGTCTGGCCGCGTTCCAGCGCGGCCTGTCGACCACCGGCCACAACATCGCCAATGCGGGCACCGAGGGCTACAGCCGCCAGCGCGTCGACCTGAACACGCGGGCGCCGCAGTTCGCGGGCAACGCCTATATCGGCAAGGGCGTCGAGGTCGGTGGGGTGAACCGCGTCTTCGACCAGTTCGTCGAGAACCAGCTGCGCACCGCGACCTCCGCGAGCGCGCAGTCTTCCGTGTTCCACGACCACGCGAAACGGGTCGACTCGCTGCTCGCGAATGCCGATTCCGGCCTGGCGGTGGGCCTGCAGCGCTTCTTTGCCGCGGCGCAGGACGTGGCGACCGACCCCACCTCCGTGCCGGCGCGCCAGGTGATGATCGCGGAGGCGGAGTCGCTGACCGGCCGCTTCGCCTCCCTCCACGAACAGCTGGACGGCCAGCGCACCCGGGTGAACGGCCAGATCGAGACCACCGTGAACGAGATCAACGGAATCGCGGAGTCGCTGGCCGAGGTGAATGCCGGGATCGTTGCGGCCACCGGCCGCGGCGCTGGTGCCGCGCCGAACGACCTGCTCGACCAGCGCGACCGGCTGGTGCGCGAGCTGGCGGAACACGTGAACGTGACCACCGTGCCCCAGGACGACGGGGCGCTCAACGTATTTGTCGGCAATGGCCAGAGCCTCGTGATCGGCAGCAACGCCTCCGAACTCGTCGCCCGGCCGCTCGGCGAGGACCCGCTGCAGGTCGGTGTCGGCCTGGCCGGCTCCGGCGGCTCGGTGACGGACATCGGCCG
>PWRV01000113.1 GCA_003563455.1 Thioalkalivibrio sp. | reverse complement strand
GGTGCGTCACCCGGATGCAATGGACCTGATCTCCGTGGAAGACCTGTGCGCCAGCCTGGAAAGGCTTGCACAACGGCCGCCAGGCGTCGGAAAAGTCGGCGCAGATCGATGCGCTTTTGGCAAAGGCCGTCGTTCCCTGGACTGAATCTGGCCGGGGAAATGCGTGAATGATGCCGATTGGGGAAACGCTGATTTATCGGCGTCTCCCCGGGGAACAGGGACGTCGCGCGAGAACCGGCCACCACAGGTGGTTGATTCTGAAGCAAGCTGCAAATCATCTGTGCAGCGCAGCGTGCGCTGACAAAGCCGGGATGGCTTTATTCGGTGCTTCCCTGACTGGACCGGTATTCCGCGAGATCATTTCCACTCAACGTGGTCGAGGAAGTGTAGACGGTTGCCGCATTCCGCGCAGTTGTAGCGATAGCCCCGTCGGGTCACCAGATAATGTCTTCGGGGGCCGAGCCGATGTGAACGGCATTTGCATTTATAAATATAAACACGGCTGCGACGGCCGGAAAGCGGCGTGCGATGGGTGACTTCCGGACGAAAACCGAGTGCCGACATGATTGCCTTCCACTCCGGTCCGTGCGGCCGCACGTTCCCGGGGCCGTGCCTGCGGTAGACGAGTGAGTGGGCCACCTCGTGTGCGATGGTCGCGGGAAAATGTGCTTCCCAGTCAAGAAGAAACGCCTCGGGATTGAAGCGCAGCAACTCAATCCCCCCGCGAACCCGCCATTGGCCAGCGGCACGGCCGCGAAGGTCCAGGCGGACCTCGGGCACTGCCGAGGATCCCATCATGGAATAAAATCCGGCAGCCGCGGAATGGATCCCCTTCTGTTGGTTTTCGTTGAGACCGGGTTTCATGCGCGGATCCTTTTTTGAAGCAGGACTGTTGTTTATTCTTGCCGTTTTTATTATGTTACGCAGGTGACTTTCAAGCCAGAAAGGCCTTGAGTCTTCCTGATTATCACGAAAGCTACGCGAAAGCGGATTGCGTGCAGGCGGCGAGCCCTCTCGCCGATCGGTTGCCGGAAAACCATCGGCCAGAGGTTGGTCTCCTGCAGCGGCGATCCCTCCGGACCACCCGGACCGCAACCGGCGGAGTTTTCGTGAGCATCAGGTGAGCCTTTCGAACAGCAAACGAGGAGCATGAATGAGCGCTGTAAAGAAAAATGTCAACGAGCTGAGCTCCGAAGAACTCTATGCACTGGCGCGTGAGCGCGAGCAGCAGGAGGCGGAGCGCCGGGAACAGGAAATCAAGGAGAAGCGTGGTGAACTGAAGGCGAAGCGCAAGGAACTGCTGGCACGCCACCGCAAGGAGCTGGCCGAAATCGACCGGCAGATCCAGGACATGGGCGGCTCTGTGCCCCGTGCCCGCAGTACGCGCCGGCGCCGTGCCAGTGGAGAGACGATCAGCCAGAAGCTCTGTGACATCGTTGCCACGCGTCCGGAGATGACCGTCAGCGAGATCCGTGACGAGGCCGAATCCCGGGGCATCGAGACCAGGAACATCAGCCAGACGCTGGCCTACCTGAAGCGGCAGGGACGGCTCAACTCGCCCCGGCGCGGCGTGTACTCGAGCATCTGAGGCGGGACGGCACACGGCCGGAGAACTTCGCGGAGTCGGGAGCGGCATCCCGGTCGGGTTGCCGCTCCTCGGTGGAGGCTTCGGATCACCATTCAGCGGGCGACGCCGACGCATCCCGCTCCGGCAGTGCGATCCGGTCGCCGTCGCAGCCGATCGCGCTGCGGCCATCCAGCCAGCGCTGCAACTCCCGCCCGGCGACCTCGTAACGCCAGCCGCGGGCGAGGCGGGCATCACGATCCCCGCGCATCAGCGCCACGATGTCACGGCGCCCGCCGATCGCCTCGGGGCCGATCTGCTGCCGGCGTGCAAGTTCGCGCAGCAGGGCCGCCGCGACGTCGGCAACCACCTCCTCCGCTTCCGTCGCGGGCTTTTCCCGGGTCGGCAGCACGGGCCACTTCTCCTTCGGTGTCGCGACCCCGCGCTGGACCGCCGTCAGCAGCTGTCGCGCCCGCTCGGTTCCCATGCCCTTCGGAAACCCGCGCAGCTCCTGCAGTGCGTCCAGAGCGCCGGGTCGGACCCGTGCGATCAGCAGAAGCAGATCGTCGCCGAGGACCCAGCGGCGCGGCCGGTCGAGACGGCGCGCCTCTTCCTCGCGCCATGCCGCGACCTCACTCAGCACCGGTAGCTCGCGCGGCTTCAGCCGCTTGTGCCCGCTGACGCGACGCCAGGCAAGCTCGGGGCGGGGTTGATAGAGTTCGGGCCGCGTGATGGCCTCCATCTCGGGGGCGATCCAGCCCGTGCGTCCGAGTGTCTCGAGCTCATCCCGCAGCCGCTGGTACACCAGTACCAGGTGGCGCACGTCGTCCTTCGCGTAGGAGAGCTGTTCCGCCTTCAGCGGGCGGCGTGACCAATCGGTTCGGGACTGGGTCTTGTCGAGCTCGACCCCCAGCACGGCCTGCACGAGATTCGCGTAGCCGACCTGTTCCCCGTAGCCCAGAAGACTGGCGGCTATCTGGGTGTCGAAGATGGGGGTCGGCACGTTGCCGGTGACAAGGTAGAGGACTTCGAGGTCCTGACTGGCCGAGTGGAAGACCTTCAGCACCTCCGGATCCTGCAGCAGGCTGCGCAACGGTCCGGGATCCGGCAGCGCCAGCGGGTCGATGCAGGCAATGTGATCCGGCGTTGCGACCTGGATGAGGCAGAGTTGCGGAAAATAGGTCTTCTCCCGCATGAACTCAGTGTCCATGGCCACCCACGTGCTGTCGGCGAGAACGTCGACCAGATCCTGAAGTTGCGCGGCCGTCTCGACCAGCCCGTGATCATGCATCGGTGTTGCCGGAGGCCCGCGAACCCGTGAATGACTGCAGCTGTTCCGCAGTGGCCTCCTTCTGGTAAAGCCGTTTCCATTCCGCGTAGGGCATCCCGTAGATGATCTCGCGGGCCTGATCGAGATCCACGTCGACACCGTGATTTCCGGCGGCGGCGACGTACCACTTGGCCAGGCAGTTGCGGCAGAACCCGGCCAGGTTCATCAGCTCGATGTTCTGCACGTCCTTGCGCTCGTCCAGATGTTGCAGCAGCCGTCGGAAGACCTCGGCCTCGATTCTTGTATTGGTCGTTTCTTGCATGTCAGCAGCCCGTTGATCGATTGGACGTTGCAGGCGGCCCCGGCCGACGATTTCCCGGCGCCGGGGGGGATGCGACGCACGGCTCAGCCGTGCACAGGCTCCCGATTCTGTCACAGGCCTTCAGGTCAGGTGCAAAAGCCAGCGCCTGCGCGCCTCTCTCAGGATGTGGTAGACCACCGGCCAGAGCAGGGCGCTGGTGATCACCGGGCTCCAGTACCAGATGCTGCCCGGCGGCAGTCCGATCGCCCCCTGGATCCAGATCTGCAGAAGGCGTGTGAACGCCACCAGCGATGCCACCACCACCGCCTGCTGCCAGACGGGGAAGACCCGCATGCGCGGATAGATCTGGAGCACCACGAACATGGCCAGCGCCAGCGTCAGCGCGTTCTGGCCCAGCAGGTGGTGGTGCAGCACGTCCAGGAAGAGACCGGTGACGAAAGCGACCAGGATCCCCACGCGGCGCGGGAACGCCATGCCCCAGTACACCAGCACAAGCAGCACCCACTCGGGACGGAGGGGGGCGATCGCGTCCGGCAGCGGCACGATGGTCAGCGCCAGTGCGGCCAGCAGGGACAGGAGCACCGGCAACGGCACGGCCAGCACCGGGTTCATTCTTCTGCGTCCGTCTCCACGCCGCTCTGTGGCGGATCGGTCCACAGCAGCAGGACCTCCCGCGAGCGGTCCAACGCGGCGAGGGGCTCGGCCGCGATGGCGAGAAAGGGCTGGCCGGGCTCATGTTCCACCGACACGATGCGCGCAACCGGGTAGTCTGCCGGAAAGCGCTGGCCCAGGCCCGAAGTCAG
>PWRV01000075.1 GCA_003563455.1 Thioalkalivibrio sp. | reverse complement strand
GGCGCACGGGGAGCGGGCGCATCGCCGAAGAGGTCACCGCTGCCGGGATCCCGGGTCACGGGCGGTAGACGTCGGTGCCCGGGGGTGGCGTGAACCGGAATTCGCCCGGTGGCAGCACGGGATTGCGCTGCGTCTCCTGAAGCTGGATCTCGGTGCGCTGCCCGAAAATGTCCATGAACGCCAGTCCGAGAAGTTCGTCCTTTGGCCCGAGATCAACCTCCAGCCGGGTGAAGTCCGCGTCCGGAGCCAGCGGCCGCAGAACCAGGCGCCAGCCCTCGGCGACCTCCTCTTCAGCGACCAGGAACTGCTCGTCGAGACGGTGCGGCTGGGTCAGCAGTGCCAGCGGCGTGGCCTCGAGCGCCGCGTCGACCGGCCGCACCGTGGCCTGGCGGAGCTCCGGATCGTGAATCCACAGGTACTCGCCGTCGGCCACGATCTGCTGCTCGAACGGCGCATCCAGCTCCCAGCGCAGGCGGTCGGGCAGGCCGATCGAGAAGCGCCCGTCTGCCTCCTGCAGCACGAAGCCAGTCTCGTCGGTCAGGGTTTGCGCGAATTCTGCGGAATAGGTCTCGAGCCCCTTCAGAAAGCGGTCCAGTGCCGCGCGGGCATCGTCACTCGCCGACAGCGGAACGAAGGCGATTGCCGCGAGCAGCACCGCGCAGGCGATGAACGGAAAGGGTTTGCGTGTCATGGGCATCACCGTTGGGGAAAGGGATTACCGGCCCATGCTGGCATCAAGACCGTAAACCGTGGCTGAATCGTCGCGCACGGCCTCACTCCTTGCCGCCGGGCGCAAGGACCTCACGGTTGCCGTTGGACTGCACCGGGCTGACCACCCCAGCGGCCTCCATGTCTTCCACCATGCGCGCGGCCCGGTTGTACCCGATTTTCAGGCGGCGCTGCACGTAGGAGATCGAGGCCTTGCGCGACTCGATCACGATCTGCACCGCCTGGTCGTAAAGCGGATCGCTCTCGGCCTCCGATGCGGACGGCTCCAGCCCGGGAATCGCGGCCGCACCGGCTTCCGGCTCGTCGAGGATGCCGGGGTCGTAGTCGGGTTCGCCGGTCGCCTTCAGGTACTCGACCACCTGGTGCACCTCGTGATCGCCAACGAAGGCGCCGTGCACCCGTTCCGGCAGCGCCTTGCCCGGCGCGAGATAGAGCATGTCACCGTGTCCGAGCAGGTGTTCGGCGCCCATCTGGTCGAGGATGGTGCGCGAGTCCACGCGCGAGGACACCTGGAAGGCGATCCGGGTCGGGATGTTGGCCTTGATCAGGCCGGTGATCACGTCCACCGACGGACGCTGGGTGGCCAGGATCAGGTGGATACCCGCGGCGCGCGCCTTCTGGGCGAGGCGTGCAATCAGTTCCTCCACCTTCTTGCCCACCACCATGATCATGTCGGCGAACTCGTCGACCACGATCACGATGAAGGGCATCCGGCCCAGCACCGGCGGCTCAACCTCGGCGATCTGCTCGTCGGGATTGAAGGTCGGGTCCAGCAGCGGGGTACCCGCGGCCTCGGCCTCGCGGACCTTCTTGTTGTATCCGGCGATGTTGCGCACGCCAAGCAGCGACATCAGCTTGTACCGCCGCTCCATCTCCGCCACCGCCCAGCGCAGGGCATTCGCCGCGTCCTTCATGTCGGTCACCACCGGTGCCAGCAGATGCGGAATGCCCTCGTAGACGGACAGTTCCAGCATCTTCGGGTCGATCAGGATCAGCCGGATCTCCTCCGCGGTCGCCTTGTACAGCATCGACAGCAGCATGGCGTTCACGCCCACCGACTTTCCGGAACCCGTGGTGCCCGCGACCAGCAGGTGCGGCATGCGTCCGAGATCCGCGATCACCGGCGCGCCGCCGATGTCCTTGCCGAGCGCGAGGGTGAGCGGCGACTTGGCGTTCTCGAACAGGTTCGAGCGCAGGATCTCCGAGAGCGAGACCAGCTCACGCTCCTCGTTCGGAATCTCGAGCCCGACGGTGGACCGGCCCGGGATCACCTCGACGATCCGGACCGCAATCACCGAAAGGGAACGTGCAAGGTCCTTCGCCAACGCGGAAATCCGGGCCACCTTCACGCCCGGCGCGGGGTGCAGTTCGAAGCGCGTGATCACCGGGCCCGGCTGCACCGCGACCACCTCCACGTCGACCCCGAAGTCGCGCAGCTTCAGCTCCACCAGCCGGGACATCGCCTGCAGCGACTCCTCCGAGTAGCCGCTGACCGCCGCGGGCGGTTCGTCGAGCAGGCCCAGCGGCGGGTGGGGGTCGCTGGTATCGCCGGCGAACAGGGGTACCTGCTTCTCCTTCATTACCCTCGGGCTGGGCGGTGGCGGATCGATGCGCGGCTCCACGCGCGACGGCGGCCGGTGCGCGACCCGCGCCCGCTCGCGCTCCACGCGCACCTCCCGCTGCGCCTTCTCCGCCGCACCGATGCGCTGATCGCGCAGGGTATCGAGCCGCGTGCGCAGGTTTTCGATGCCGTCGATCACCCCCTTGCCCAGACGGTCCATCAGGGAAAACCAGGACAGCCCCGTAAACAGCGTAAAGCCCGTCAGAAAAAGCGCCAGCAGCAACAGCGTCGCGCCAACCAGCCCAAGCCCTGCGGTTGCGACCCTCGCGATGAGTTCGCCCAGTATCCCCCCGGCGTTTACCGGTAGCGTCCCAGGCAGCCAGTGCAGCGTCGCGAGCGCCGCCCCCGACAGCAGTGCCACCAACAATGCCAACCCGCGCAGGCTGAGTTCCAGCGAACCCGCGATGCGGGCGTCCCGCCGGTGACGGAACAGCCACCAGCCCACGCCGATGAACACCAGGGGAATCAGATAGGCGAGGTAGCCCAGCAAGTGGAAGGCGACGTCTGCGAACCAGGCTCCGGCCGCGCCACCGAGATTGCGCACGCCCGTGCCGTCCCCGGTATAGGACCAGCCCGGATCGCCCGGGTGGTAGCTAAACAGCGCCACCAGCAGGTACAGCGCGAGCATGCCGAACACCAGCAGCGCTCCCTCGCGCAGTCCGCGCAGCAACTGCCGGCTCAGGCTTGCGTCAGCCCGTGGCTGTACCTTCGTTTGCGCCATCTGGACATCCGTCGGAAGTGGGTGGGGCCCTGTCTTGCCCTGGACCGCCGAGGTCGGCCCACGAGCCTGCCCTGCGCATCCGTCCGCAGCACCGGACGCCCGGGCACCGCCATGCCCCGCGGGCAACCGTGCGCCGGACAGTGGTTTCAGGAAGCATTCGAAGTCCCGATTCTACGTTGTTAAAATGCCGCCGCAAAGCGGACAGTTGCCATCGGCGACTTGTGGCCGTTGGACACTGCGCCGGGCAATGCGAATAATCAACGGTCGAGCGGCCATGGGATCCGGGCGCGCACGGGTATCCGGTCCCACGGGTCGTCGCCCCCTTGCCCCCGACCCCACGAAACCTGCACGGAGAACTGTTGATGACCGACACCAAGCACCGCCGTCTGCTGATCCTGGGCTCGGGTCCGGCCGGCTGGACGGCGGCGATCTATGCCGCCCGGGCCAACCTGAACCCGCTGGTGATTACGGGTCTCGAGCAGGGCGGGCAGCTGATGACGACCACCGATGTCGACAACTGGCCGGGGGATATCGAGGGCCTGCAGGGGCCGGACCTGATGCAGCGCATGCAGAAGCACGCGGAGCGCTTCGCCACCGAAGTGATCTTCGATCATATCCACACCGCGGAGCTCGGTTCACGGCCGTTCCGGCTGATCGGCGACAGTGGCACCTACACCGCCGATGCGCTGATCATCGCGACCGGAGCCACCGCGATGTACCTCGGGCTGGAGTCCGAGGAGGCCTTCAAGGGCAAGGGGGTCTCTGCCTGCGCGACCTGCGACGGCTTCTTCTACCGCGGCCAGGAGGTCGCGGTGATCGGCGGCGGCAACACCGCGGTCGAAGAGGCGCTGTACCTGTCCAACATCGCCGAGCGCGTGACCCTGGTCCACCGGCGCGACGCCCTGCGGGCGGAAAAGATCC
>PWRV01000326.1 GCA_003563455.1 Thioalkalivibrio sp. | reverse complement strand
GTCGATCTTGTTCAGCACCGGCACCACTTCGAGACCCTGATCGATCGCGGTGTAGCAGTTGGCAACGCTCTGCGCCTCAACCCCCTGCGAGGCATCCACCACCAGCAGCGCGCCCTCGCAGGCGAACAGGGAGCGCGAGACCTCGTAGGAGAAATCCACGTGGCCGGGGGTATCGATGAAGTTGAGCTGGTAGCGCTGACCGTCGCGCGCGTCGTAGAACAGCGACACGCTCTGCGCCTTGATCGTGATCCCGCGCTCGCGCTCGAGATCCATCGAATCGAGCACCTGTTCCGCCATCTCGCGCTCGGACAGACCGCCACAGACCTGGATCAGACGGTCCGCCAGCGTCGACTTGCCGTGATCGATGTGCGCGATGATGGAGAAGTTGCGGGTCAGTCGGGGATCAGTCATTCCGGGTCAGCTCGTCGATCAGTGCCGGCACGTCGAGAAAGTGGCAGCAGAGAACCTCGCCGTCCACCGCCAGAACGGGCACCTTGGCGTTGAAGCGCGTCGCCAGATCGACATCTTCATCGATGTCGACGCGCTCGAGCGCGAAAGTATAACGGCTTTGCAGGGAAACGAGTTCCGCGAGCATCTGCTCGCAGAGCCCGCAGCCGACCCGGTAATAGACGGTCAGCGTCGTGAGGGGCCCACCCGGGCGTTTGCCATTGCCGGCCAGACCGGACGCTCCGCCGGCACTGGCAGAGCGTCCGTGGCCTTTGCCGGTCACTGCTCCGGCATGCGCAGCGCGATGAAGACCGGGGTGCCCTCCCGATGCAGCAGCACCGGCACCGAACGCCCTGCGTCAGCGGACTCCACTTTCTGACGGAGATCCTGCGGCGAGGACACGGGTTCGCCGCCGAACTGAACGATCACGTCACCCGAGCGAATCCCGGCGCCACGAGCCGGGTTACCGGTCACCTCGCCCACACGGACCCCCTCGTCGTCCAGCCCGAGTTCATCGCGCTCCTCGGCGGTCAGCGGCTCGATCTGCATACCCAGCAAGCTCTGCGGCCGGACCTCCCCCGGCGTCGAATGCGGGGCGCGACGGCCCATCGCAACGTCTTCCGGCAGCGCCTCGATGGTCACCTCGATCACGATCTCGCGGTCACCGCGCAGCACGTCGACCTCGACCTCGGACCCGACCGGCGTGCGGCCGACGATCGGCGGCAGGGCGCTGGAACGGGGCACGTCCATGCCATTGAACCGAAGGATCACGTCACCGGTGCGGAAACCCGCCTGCTGCGCCGGACTGTTCGGCTGCACCTGCGCCACCAGGGCTCCGGCCGGACGTTCCATCCCGAAGGAGTCTGCCAGCTCCCGGGTGACTTCCTGGATCAGCACGCCCAGCCAGCCGCGGGTGACCGTGCCGGTCTCGCGGATCTGCTCGGCCACTTCCACCGCCATGTCGATCGGAATCGCGAAGGACAGCCCCATGAAACCGCCGGTGCGGCTGTAGATCTGGGAATTGATCCCCACCACCTCGCCGTCGAGGTTGAACAGTGGTCCACCGGAGTTGCCGGGGTTGATCGCCACGTCGGTCTGGATGAACGGCACGTAGTTGTCCGAAGGCAGGCTGCGCCCCTTCGCACTGACGATCCCGGCGGTCACCGAGTGGTCGAAGCCGAACGGTGAGCCGATGGCCAGCACCCACTCACCGACCTTCAGGGACTCGGAGGAGCCGAGTCGAAGGGTCGGCAGGTCCTCTGCGTCGATCTTCAGCACCGCGACGTCGCTCTCGGGGTCCGAACCGATCACCTCCGCGGTGAACACCCGGCGGTCGGACAGCCGCACCACGATCTCGCCACCGTTTTCGATCACGTGGTGGTTGGTCAGGATGTAGCCGTCCTCGCTGTAGATGAAGCCCGAACCCATCGAGCGGCGATCGAAGCCCTCGGGGACGCGGGGAGCGGGCCCACGCTCGCCGAAGAAGCGCTCGAAGAGATCGCCGAATGGCATTCCTTCAGGCACTTCGGGAACGGACTCACTCTCGGGAGTGGGACGCTCGCGCGAAGACGAGATGTTGACCACGGCTGGGCTGTACTGCTCCGCCAGGGGCACGAAATCGGGCAGATGACGTGCCGAGGCCGGGAGCGACAGCGCCATCAGCAGCGTTGCCAGAAAAAACCAGCGATATGTCTTCATGGGCACCTTCAGGGGTCGTTGCGTACGTGTCTAGAGGGGCGGCGCGCCCGCAAGTTCCGTCCACAGGCCGCTCGGGTAGCATCCTGATCGGCAACACCCGGGGCCAAAAGCATCGACGGTCGGACGCGGACCGGTGCACGGACCCCGCGGTCTATCGGGCGATGGGTCCGCGGCCGGTGGAGGGCGTCGGGGTTTCGCCCGCCGGTTGCCGCCCGAGCAGCACCGGCTCGAAGCGATCTCCCTGGCTGCGCAACCACCGGCGCACGCCCGCGAGTCCGAGCGCAAATCCGGCAACGCCGGCAAGGATCAGGAAACCATCGGCGAGGCCGGGAAGCATCCAGCCCATCGTGATCGGCACCAGCATCATGCCCAGCAGCGGCAGCAGATACATTGCAAACGCGCCGGAGACCAGTGCCTGGTCGCGCACGCCGAGCGTGACGCGGTCGCCCGGCCGAAGCCGATGGCTGTTCGCCAGCCGCAATTCAAGGGACCGGCGGCCAAGCACCTCGGACAACACGCCGTTGCCACAACCGCTGCGGGCCGAGCAGGAACCGCAGGTGGACCGTCGCTCCACCCGGACCGTGGCCCAGGCCTCGTCGGCCGTTACCACCACCCCGTGTTCCTCTATCCAGTCACTCATTGTGCCCGTCGCTCATCACCTCACGTCCTGATCGCGGCAGCGCCCGCCCGACCTCAGTCGGACCCGACTTCGCGGAAACGCGCCGCATGGGCGATCCGCTCCACCGTCTTGACCGGCACTTCGCCGACAACCGTGATCTGGTAACCGGCAAGCGGCCGGGCAAAGGCATGGGTTGCCCCCGAGCGGGTTGCGCCCTCGAAGGTCTGGGCGTCCTCCCCGGCCGGGCCGACATAGACCGACACGGTCGCGAGCCCGTCGCTGAGCACGAAGTGCAGCGACGACGCCCCATCGTTATCCGATCCGACAGCGCGCTCGGTCACGATGACGGTCGTGAAGCCGGGGGGCAGCTCCTGGAAATACCATCCGCCGTGCTGATCACCAGCCTCGGGCGAAGTTCCAGCCGCACGCACTTCGATCTCGCGGGCGTCACAGCCGCGTGGGGTCAGGGATTCCTCGAACACGACGTCGAGGAACTCCAGCTCGGTGAAGACCAGCCGCTCGAGCAGATGACCCTCGGCGTCGATCAGTTCACTGAGCAGAGGAATGCCGGTGTCGCGGTGCAGACAGTACCGGTGACTGTAGCGATACGGATCCAGCGCCTCGGCATGCAGCTGGTAGCAGGGGAAACCGGCGATGCGGTCGAACCCCGGCGAGCTCAGGTGGTAGCGTTCGTTCGCGCGCAGCATTGCCGCAGCGAAGGCCGGCGGGCGCTGGGGTCCTCCCTGCTGATGCCCTTCGCCCTCGATGCGTGCGCCCTTGATCGCGCTGATACGATCCACTTTGCGCACAACCTCGCGCGCCGACCCGGTCAGGGTCTGCAGCAGTTCCCGGTATCCGTCGTCTTCAGCCGCGTGAACGACGCGCACCGTGTCGATGCGTTCGCCCCGCTGGAAGATGAAGGTACCCTCGTAGCTGTGGCGGTGCATGCTGTCGGCCATGCGCTCCAGCCACTGTTCGGGGCTGTAATCCCCGGCCGGCAGGCTCAGTGGCAGGATTAGCGCGAGAAGCGCGAGAACGGAGAGGGTCCTGCCCCACATTCCCACTTACTCGCCATCAACCGAGTTGCGTACCCGTGCGAATGCCGACGAGCCGGGGGCCACCAGCTCCGCATGGTTTTCGAGGTAGGGCGCGAAGCGGGGGTCGGGGCCGGTGACCAGTTCGGTCCCGGCCGGCTCCTGTAACGGGGTGGCGTCCACGGTTGCTGCGGGCACGCC
>PWRV01000015.1 GCA_003563455.1 Thioalkalivibrio sp. | reverse complement strand
CGCAGCGTGCGATGAGCGGGCGCTCAGGCCAGACCGGGGCCAGCGAGAACAGTCCGACCCGCACGGACGAAATCAATACCTTTCCTGCTCATCACCCATGTTCTGCCGCTAACTCCCATGGCACTAAGCCACCCCCGACGAAACAAGCTCCCTCCCCCACCTGTGGGGGAGGGTTGGGGTGGGGGCGGCGCCGGGCCCGGCCCTCAGGAATCCGAGGCCGCCTGCTTTGCGAAATTGGCGTTTTCGTAAATGAGATAGGGGTCGGCATCGCCGCGGATCACCGCCTCGTCGATCACCACCTTGCTGACGTTCTCCATCGACGGCAGTTCGTACATGGTGTCGAGCAGGATGTTCTCCATGATCGAGCGCAGGCCCCGGGCGCCGGTCTTCCGGGCCATCGCCTTGCGCGCGATCGCGCCGAGCGCGTCCTCGCGGAACTCGAGTTCAACGCCTTCCATTTCGAACAGCCGCGCGTACTGCTTGACCAGGGCGTTGCGGGGCTGGGTCAGGATCGTGATCAGCGCGTCCTCGTCCAGCTCCGCCAGCGTCGCCTGCACCGGCATGCGGCCGACGAACTCGGGGATCAGGCCGTAGCGCACAAGATCCTCGGACTCCAGCCGGCTCAGCCAGCCGATGCCGGAGAGGTCCTTGTCCTGCGCCCGCAGCTTCGCGGAAAAGCCGATCCCGCCCTTCTCCGATCGCTGCTGGATCACCTTCTCCAGGCCCGAGAAGGCGCCGCCGCAAATGAACAGGATGTTTCGGGTGTCGACCTGCAGGAACTCCTGCTGCGGGTGCTTGCGCCCACCCTGGGGCGGGACCGACGCCGTGGTGCCCTCGATCAGCTTCAGCAGCGCCTGCTGCACGCCCTCGCCCGACACGTCGCGGGTGATCGACGGGTTGTCCGACTTGCGCGAGATCTTGTCGATCTCGTCGATGTAGACGATCCCGGTCTCGGCCTTTTCGACGTCGTAGTCGCTCTTCTGCAGCAGCTTCTGGATGATGTTCTCGACGTCCTCGCCCACGTAGCCCGCCTCGGTCAGCGTGGTGGCATCGGCGATCGTGAACGGCACGTTCAGCACCCGCGCCAGCGTCTCGGCGAGCAGCGTCTTGCCGGAACCGGTCGGACCAATCAGCAGGATGTTGGACTTCGACAGCTCGACATCGTCCTTCCCGGACTTCGCCTCCAGGCGCTTGTAGTGGTTGTACACGGCGACGGACAGGATCTTCTTCGCGGAATCCTGGCCGATCACGTACTCATCGAGGATGCTCCGGATTTCCCGGGGTTTGGGCAGCGAGTCGCGCTCGGTGTGACCCGCCTCCTGCATCTCCTCGCGGATGATGTCGTTGCAGAGCTCCACGCACTCATCGCAGATGAACACGGAAGGTCCGGCAATGAGTTTCCGCACCTCGTGCTGACTCTTGCCGCAGAAGGAGCAGTACAGCAGCTTGCCGTCGTTGCGAGGGGATTTTTCGTCGCTCATCCGTTTGCCTCGGTATGCAAAACTTGCAGGTTCAACATGCCCCGTTTACCACCCCGATGCAAGCGAGCGGCCAACCCGTCGGGTTGAACACGTCATTTTTGTGGTTTTGCCTCGCGCTGTTCCAGGACATGGTCGATCAGCCCGTATTCGGTCGCCTCCGGTGCGGTCATGAACCGGTCGCGCTCGGTATCGGCCCGAATGGTCTCGACCGACTGGCCGGAGTGCCGGGCCAGGATCTGGTTCAGTTCCTCGCGGATTTTCAGGATC
This sequence comes from Thioalkalivibrio sp., assembly GCA_003563455.1. Lineage (GTDB taxonomy): Bacteria > Pseudomonadota > Gammaproteobacteria > Ectothiorhodospirales > Ectothiorhodospiraceae > Thioalkalivibrio. The sequence continues at coordinate 2,258 of PWRV01000015.1, read as the reverse complement.
TCGCGGGCATGAATGTCGATGTCGCTGGCCTGGCCGTGGTAACCGCCCAGCGGCTGGTGGATCATCACCCGGGAGTGGCGCAGACAGTAGCGCTTGCCGGGCGCGCCGCCGGCGAGCAGCACTGCACCCATGCTCGCCGCCTGACCCACGCAGAGCGTGCTGACATCGGGCTTGATGAATTGCATGGTGTCGTAGATCGCCATGCCGGCGGTCACCGCGCCGCCGGGAGAGTTGATGTACAGGTTGATTTCCTTGTCCGGATTCTCCGACTCAAGGAACAGCAGCTGAGCCACGATCACGTTGGCCATGTAGTCCTCGACGGGGCCCACGCAGAAGACCACGCGGTCCTTCAGGAGACGGGAGTAGATGTCGTAGGCCCGCTCCCCGCGCGAGGTCTGTTCAACGACCATGGGCACGAGGTTCAAAGCCTGCGTGTGCTGAGCCCCGGTACCAGCCGGCGGTTGCGTCATTGGTTCGTCTCCTTGTTGGGATTCATCAGCGCATCGAAGCTGCTGGGCTTGTCCGTGACCTGCCCTTGCTCGAGTACCCAGTCCACCACCTGGTCCTCGAGCACCAGCGATTCCAGACCGGCCATCGCCTGCGGCTGGGACCGGTAGTGCCGCTTCACCTCTTCGGGCTGTTCGTAGGTCTGGGCGATGGTCTCGAGTTCCGACTCGAGCCGCTGCCGATCGAGCTCGATCTTCTCCGCTTCGAGGATCGCGCGAATCACCAGCCCGAGCCGGACGCGGCGCCGGGCCTCTTCCTCGAACAGGGAATCCGGCAGCGGCTGCGACTGGCTCGCACCGCCGAAGCGCTGCTCCGTCTCGGCACGGAGCCGGTCGATTTCCTGCTTCACCAGACTCTCGGGGAGATCGAAGCCGTGCTTCTCGACCAGCGCGTCCATCGCCTGCTGCTTGACCTGACCCTTGATCTTCTGGGCAAGTTCCCGGCCCATGTTGGCGCGGACTTCCGCACGCAGCTTCTCGACATCCCCGTCGGCAATACCGAAGGCCCGCGCGAAGTCCTCGCCGACGTCGGGCAGGCGCGGCTCTTCGACCTTGTGCACCTTCAGCGCGAACTGCACGTTCTGCCCCTTCAGGTTCTCTGCAGGGTAGTCCTCCGGAAAGGTCACCTCGATGTCCTTTTCCGCACCCGGCTCGACGCCGACCAGCTGTGACTCGAAGTCCTTCAGCAGCCGCCCGGCGCCGATCTCGACCGCGAAGCCCTCGGCCTGTCCGCCCTCGAAGGGTTCACCGTTCAGGGTACCGGTGAAATCCAGCGTCACGCGGTCGCCTTCGGCGGCGGGGCGCTGCACCTCGACCCATTCCTGCTGTTGTCGGCGCAGGGAATCGATCACCTTGTCCACGTCCGCGGCATCGATCTCGGCGACGGGGCGCTCGATCGTCACGTCGGACAGATCCGCCACCGCAACCTCCGGGTACACCTGGAAGGAAGCGACGTACTCGATCGGCTTCCCCGGCTCCATTGTCTTCGGCTCGATTTGCGGTCCACCCGCCGGCATCAGACCCTCCTGCTCGATCGCCTCGCGGAAGCTCTCCTGCAGGACCTCGCCCAGCACTTCCTGGAACACACCGGCTCCGTAACGCTGCTGCACGATCTTCATCGGCACCTTGCCAGGACGGAAACCGTCGATCCGAACGCGCCGGCTCAACGCCCGCAGACGCTTCTCCACTTCCGGGTCGACCCGGTCGGGCGGTAACTGCACCGTCATCCTGCGGTCCAGGGCGCCGGTGGATTCGACAGAAACTTGCATCAGATGGCCTCGTGTAAGAACTTGGATTCAGCAGGGAAGTCCGCGCGACCGGCACCTTCGTACGTGTGGCCAGATGGACGGAATGGTGCGAAAGGAGAGACTCGAACTCTCACGGGTTTCCCCACTGGAACCTAAATCCAGCGCGTCTACCAGTTCCGCCACTTTCGCATAGCTGTGTTGAAGATGACCGAACAGTTTACCGCGTGACGGGTTTTACGTCACTCCGGCGGCCCGGCGCCCCCGGAGGAGGCGCACCCTCTCGCCGATGATCGGGCGCTGAGAAGGATCACCCGGGGGACTGGCCTCCTGCGGCGGCCCGCAGCGTCTCGGGATCCTCGTCCAGTCCGGCCTCGCGCAGCAGGGCCTGCAGCCGCCGCTCGGGAAGGTTCAGGCGCAGGAGCATCGCGCCCCCGGATGCGGTCTGTTCCGCCTCGACCGCCCGCTCCGCGAAGAGCCGGCTGCGCAGCCGCCCGGCCGACGCGGG
>PWRV01000169.1 GCA_003563455.1 Thioalkalivibrio sp. | reverse complement strand
CCGGTGCCGGCGCCGGATCGTCTCGCGGCCCTGCGCAGCGAGTGCTGGCAGCTCCTGGAGGAGATGGACGATGCCCGACTGCTCGCGCAGTGGCTCGAGGGGTTGCACGCGAGATACTGGGATCGCTTCGGGCAGCCGGGCATCGATCTGCCGCGTTTTCTCGCGCGCCTGGAAAGCGATCCCGAGGCCCACGCGCAGGCGCTGGCGATGCTGCGCGAGCGCTTTGGAGGCGGTGATGCAGACGTCGCGCCGGAGGCGCCGCCCGAGCCGGAGAGCGGTATCATTCCGGAGGAACCGCGCTCCGGGAGTGTCGACCAGGCCGCCCCTGCGACGGAACCGGTCCCGGCCACCGCCAGCGGTGACGGCGAGGCCGTGCCACTGCGCGCGGAGCCGCGTCCGGATTTCGGTCTCGAAGCAGCCGGCACCGTTGCGCCGCCCGCGCCCGCCGCCAGGGGCCGGCAGGTCGATCCGGCACGGTTTCATGCCTACGATCCGGGGCGTTTCGGAGCGCAGCGTGAACTGGCCGATAGACTGCGGCAGATGGGGCCCGATGACGGAACCCTGCTGGATCTGATCCGCCGGTTGTGATGACGCCGCTCCCGAACCCGGGGTGGCGATTTTGCGGGCCTGCCGGCGGAACAGTATAGTCGGAAGGCAAACAGGGGAATTGGGCACATCGGTCTGTTTTCATTCCGGAAACGGACCTTCCGAACCGCAAGCGGGGGACACGTCCATGGCTGAAAGACCGGTGTCGGCCGCCGGGCACCCGGGCACGGCGACGGGTCTGGAGCGCTAGGAATGGCCGAGGCCCACCAGGCGCGCGACTCGCTGCCCAGTTTGCCGCAGGTGCTCGTGCGGATCCTCGATGCGATCTACGAAGACCAGGCGGACCTGCACAAGCTAAGCGCGATCATCCTCCAGGACGCTGCGATGACCGCCCGCGTCATTGCGGTGGCCAACTCGAGCTTTTATTACCGGGGCCGGCGTCAGAAATCCCTCGACCGGGCGGTACTGCATCTGGGGACCGACGCGGTGAAGACCCTGGTGATGACCGCGTCGATGCGGCAGCTATTCTCGCGGTTCGGCGGGCGGAGTCCGCGCCTGCTGAAGCGCCTGTGGCGCAACGCCCTCGTCACGGCCAGCCTGAGCCAGGTGCTCGCGGTGCTGACCAGCTATCCCCGGCCGGAGGAGGCCTATCTGAGCGGGCTGATGGTGGACATCGGCCGGCTGATGCGCCTGGGCGAGGACCCGGAGCGCTATCGGGTGATGATCAGGGACGCGGGGGATGACCAGACCCTGCTGCGAACCGAGCGCGAGATCTTCGGGACCACGCACTGCGAGGTGGCGGCCGATCTGATGGAAGCATGGGGGCTGAGCCCTTTCATGGCGGATGCGGTGCGCTATCACCTGGAGCCCGCCATCCGGGTCCGGGATGCCCACCACCTGGTCAAGATCGTGAACCTCGCCTATTCGATGGGCCGGCCCGGTGCGGTCGGTCACGACACGCTGGTTGCCGGGGACACGCTCTTCGGTCTGAACGAGGGGCTGACTACCGAACTGCGCGGGCGCGTGTCGGACGATGTCACCGGGATCGCGCGTTCCCTGGAGATCGACATCGAGGCCGAGGACGACGCGTCGGACGAGCTGGCGCGGCAGTCCCTGGGGGAACGGCTCGAGGGGTTGAACCAGTTGGCGCGCCTCCAGGGCGAGCTCTCCCGGATCGCGACCCTGCATCGCCACGTGGCGGTCCAGCGCGCGCTGCTGCTGACCTTCGGCGTGCAGCGCAGCCTGGTGTTTCTCGGTGACGGCGAGGGCGGGTTCCTCCGTGCCTGGATCGACGAGGACCCCGAGCCGGCCTTTTTGCTGCCGCTGGAGCGCGGACGCAGCGTGATTGTCGACGCGGCACTGGACGAGCGTCCGATCCAGGTCACCGCGGCGGATGCGGAACAACTGTCGGTGGTGGATCGCCAGATCCTGGGTGCCAGCGCTGCCGGATCGATGTGGGTGCAGCCTTTCCCGCCCGATATCGGCGTTCCCGGGGCGCTGGTGCTCGGTTTGAACGACGACCAGCTCGTGCAGCTTGCGGAGCGTCGCAGTCTGGTCGCAGCGATGGGGCGCGAGATTGCGGTGGCCCTCGCCACCCCCCACGAGGCGCCGGGGCGTCCGGACTCGGAGGCGCTGGAGCGGCACATCCGCGAGATGGTGCACGAGGCGGGCAATCCGTTGAGCATCATCCAGAACTACCTGGCAATGCTGCGCGTGAAACTGGGTGAGGAGCACGACGCCCAGCTCGAGATCGGCGTGATCCGCGACGAGATCGAGCGGGTCGGACGCATCCTGATGCGCATGCGCGAGGCCCCTCGCGAGGCGGAGGCGGCCGCGGTCTCCCTGAACCGGGAGGTGCAGCAGATCACCGACATCTTCGCGGCCTCGGTCTGCAGTGCCCGCGGTATCGAGCTGCAGGTCGATCTCGATCCCGGGGATCCTCCGCTGGCGCAATCGCCGGATCACCTGCGGCAGATCCTGACCAATCTGCTGAAAAATGCAACGGAGGCCGTCGATGAAAATGGCGGAATCCAGGTGAAGACCCGAGACCCGGTGAGCCTGGGTGGGCGCCGGTACACGGAGATTACCGTTCAGGACGACGGGCCGGGGCTTCCGCAGGAGGTGATGGCGAAGCTCTTTTCGCCGGTCGAGTCGACCAAGGGCGATGGCCACTCCGGCCTTGGTCTGAGTATCGTCAAGCGCCTGGTGGATGAGATGGACGGGATCATCCTCTGTTCCAGCGATACCGGGGGCACCCGCTTCCAGTTGCTGCTGCCCCGGTCGGAGGGCAGCTGAAACCCCCGCCCGATGGGTCGGGCGGGGACCTCGAGGTCAGGCGCTGTCCGTTGCCTCCGCACCCGCGGTTGTCGCGGCCGACCGTCGTCGCGCGCGCACCGCCTCGGCCAGTTCTTCGAGCAGGGCCACCGAGTCGTCCCAGCCGATGCAGGGGTCGGTGAGGCTCTGACCGTAGGTCAGCGGCTGGTCGGCCTGCAGGTCCTGACGACCCTCGACCAGGTGTGATTCGGCGGAGACGCCGAAGATCCGCTGCTCGCCGGCCGCGATCTGTTCGGCCACGGCAGATCCGGACTTCAGCTGGTGCTGGAAGCCCCCGGGCGTGTTCCCGTGCGAGAGATCGACCATCAGACGGCCGGGCAGATCGAAGCGCGCGAGGTCCGCACAGGCGTCATTGACGCTGGCGGGGTCGTAGTTGGGCTTCATGCCGCCGCGCAGGATGATGTGGCAGTCCGCGTTCCCGAGGGTATCGACGATCGCGACCTGCCCGGACTTGTGCACCGAGAGGAAGTGATGCCGCTGACGCGCCGCGAGGATCGCGGCGGCCGCGATCTTCACGTTGCCGTCGGTACCGTTCTTGAAACCGACCGCGGAGGACAGGCCCGAGGCGAGTTCCCGATGCACCTGGGACTCGGTGGTGCGCGCACCGATCGCCCCCCAGGAGACCAGGTCGCCGATGTACTGCGGCGAGATCACGTCGAGGAACTCGCAGCCGGCCGGGACGCCCGCCTGATTGATGCGCACCAGCAAGTCGCGCGCGATGCGCAGGCCCTCGTTGATGCGGAAGCTGCCGTTCAGGTAGGGATCGTTGATCAGACCCTTCCAGCCGACCGTGGTCCGCGGTTTCTCGAAATAGACCCGCATCACGATCTCGAGATCGGCCGAGAGACGATCCCGCTGCGCCTTCAGCCGGGATGCATATTCCAGCGCCGACACCGGGTCGTGGATGGAGCAGGGGCCGATCACTACCAGCAGGCGGTCGGATTGGCCGTGCAGGATGTCGCGGATGTTTCTGCGGGTGTTGGCGATGAAACGCTCCGCCGGCGTGTCCTTGATCGGGAAGAACTGGATCAGGTGGGCCGGAGGCGGCAGGGGCAGAATGTTCTCGATGCGCTGATCGTCGGTTGCCGACGTGCGGTCGATGGAGGGTGGGGCCAGCATGTCGCCCTGGATTTCGGTCATG
>PWRV01000286.1 GCA_003563455.1 Thioalkalivibrio sp. | reverse complement strand
GGGGGTGGCGTCGCGCTGATCGCGGCGCTGTTCTTCCTGGTCTACCGCTTCACCAGCCTGCGCGGGTACCAGACCGCGGCCCTGGTCTTCGTGATCACGATGGTCGTGTTCATCCCGTTCTCCATTCTGAACTGGGCCGGTGCCGACGTCTTCGCGATCCATCTCGCGCTGTATGTGATCGTCCCCTATGGCCTTGGCATCATCACCACCCAGCAGGAGGCGGAAGGAGGCAAGGGCGCCCGGCGCGGCCGTCTGCACTGGGCGCCGATGATCATCCTCGCCTTCTTCGGTGTGGTCGCGACGGTGAATGCGCTGATGCTCTCCTTCGCCACCCACGGGATGCCCAGCCATCTGGTTGGCGTGCTGCTGCCCGAGCCGCAGAGCCAGGCCACCGAGGTCACCTCGGGATTCCCGGGCACCGTCGCGCGGATCAGTGAGCGCAAGGAGGCGCTGGCCACGGGTTCCAGCTACATCGACGTAATGCGCCGGCAGCAGAGCCTGGGCTGGGAGGTCCGGCAGGGGTGGCTGTCACGACCCGAGGCCGGCGAGACCGCCGTCTTCCAGGTGCGGGTAACCGACCGCGACGGGCGCCCGATCTCGAGTGCCGCGATCGAGGGCCAGTTCATGCGGGTGTCCGATTTCAATCTCGACCAGTCCTTTTCCATGCGTCCGGTGGGCGAGGGTCTGTACCGGACCGAGGTGACGCTGCCCGCGCCGGGACGGTGGGATCTGCTGTTCCGGGTGCGCAACGGCGAGGACACCTTCGAGCAGCAGGCCAGTACCCGCGTGCGGGGGAGCCGCAGTTAACGCGCAAATACAGCCACGGACGGATACGGAAATCACGGAGAAGGCTCGAAGGGCGTTTTTGGCCACGGATAAACGCGGATAGGCAGGGATGACTTTTGATTGCAACCCTATCCGTGTTCGTCCGTGCGCATCCGTGGCCCGACTTTTCATCCTTCGGTGGTAACGCCGGGACATGACCGTCAACGTGAAAATCGCGCGTACACCTGAACGCCGGGCAGTAGCGTGCCGTGCACGCGACCCCGCCGCTTGTGGCAGCGGGGCGATCGCGGTTGAGTAAGCGCGGATGACCCTGGCTCAGACCCCGATGCAGGAAACCCCGGATGCGCCGGGCGCCGAATCCGGCTGCTTTCACTGCGGGCTGCCGGTGCCCCGTGGGGCGCATTACCCGGTGCAGTTCGAGGGGCGCGCGCGCGAGACCTGCTGTGCCGGCTGCCAGGCGGTCGCGAACGCGATCATCGACAACGGCCTGGGTGGCTACTACCACCACCGCACCGCGCCGGCCGGCGCTCCGGGCGAGCCGCTGATCCCGGACGAGCTGCGCGAACTCAAGCTCTTCGACGAGCCCGAGGTGCAGCGCCAGTTCGTCACCGACGAACCCGATCGGTCCTCCGGCCGCATGCTGCGCGAGGCGTCGCTGATCCTCGAGGGCATCACCTGCGCGGCCTGCGTGTGGCTGAACGAGCGGCACGTGCGCACGCTCGCCGGCGTGACCCAGTTCACCGTGAACTACTCCACGCACCGGGCGCGGGTGCGCTGGGATCCGGAACGCATTGCGCTGTCCGACATCCTGCAGGCGATCCGGAACATCGGCTACCGCGCCCACCCCTACGATCCCGGCACACGGGACAAGGCCTTTCAGCGCGAGCGCCACGTGGCGCTGCGCCGGCTCGCGGTGGCGGGGCTGGGGATGATGCAGGTGATGATGCTCGCGGTGGCCCTGTGGCTCGGGCATTCCGACGAGACCCACGCCGATCTGCTGCAGTTCATGCGCTGGGTCGCCGCCGGGCTGACGACCCCCGTGGTTTTCTATTCCGCGGTGCCGTTCTTCCAGAGCGCCTGGCGCGATCTGCTGCACGGACGGCTGGGCATGGACGTGCCGGTCAGTCTGGCGATCCTCGGCACGTATTTCGCCAGCCTCTGGTCGGTGATTCTCGGGACCGGCGAGCACGTCTACTTCGAGTCGGTGGCGATGTTCGTCTTCTTCCTGCTGACCAGCCGCTACCTCGAGCTGATGGCGCGCCAGCGCTCCAGCCAGGCGATCGACCGGCTCGACCGTCTGATCCCCGCGGTGGCCACCCGGGTCGCCGCCGACGGCAGTGACGAGCAGGTGCCGGTGGCCGAGCTGGCGCCGGGCGACCGGGTCCGGGTGCGCCCGGGCGAGCCGCTGCCCGCCGACGGGCTGATCGACGACGGCGAATCCACGGTGAATCAGGCACTGCTGACCGGTGAACCGGAACCGTGCCTGCGCCGCGCCGGCGATGCGGTCACCGGCGGCACGGTGAACGTGGACAGCCCGCTGGTGGTGCGGGTGACGCGGGTTGGCGCAGAGACCACACTGGCGGCGATCCAGCGCCTGCTCGACCGCGCGCAGACCGACAAGCCGCGCCTGGCGCGGATGGCCGAGAGGGGCACCGGGCACTTCACCGCGGCTGTGCTGATCATGACCACGGTGGTGGGCCTGATCTGGTACTTCTGGATCGCGCCCGACCGCGCCTTCTGGGTGGTCGTCGCGATGCTGGTGGCCACCTGTCCCTGTGCGCTGGCGCTGGCGACGCCGGTGGCGATCACCACCACCACCGGCGTGTTGTCGCGCATCGGCCTGCTGCTGACGCGGGGACAGGCGGTGGAGGACCTCGCGCGGGCGCGGGTGGTGTGCTTCGACAAGACCGGGACGCTGACCATCGGCCGGCCGCAGTGGCTCGCCACGCAGGCCATGGTGCCGGGCATGGAGGAGCGTGAACTGCTGGCGATGGCGGCCGCGCTGGAACGCCATTCGGAGCATCCGCTGGCGAAGGCATTGGTCGAGGCTGCCGGGGCGGTGACCGCACCGCCGCTGGAACGCGTCCGGAATGTGCCGGGCCTCGGGCTCTCGGCGCTGCTGGACGGTGCGGAGATCCGGGTGGGTGCGCCGGATTTCGTCGGGTTGGAGGGGGTGCCGGGTCACGTCCACCCGCCTGTGGCACACCCGGAGGCAACGGCGGTGTGGCTGGCGCGCGCCGGCGAGGTGCTCGGCGTGTTCTGGTTCGCGGACCAGCCGCGTCCGCGTGTGCGCGAGACGGTGGCCGAACTGACGGAACTGGGCCTCGAGGTCGTGCTGCTCTCCGGGGACAGCCCGGAGGCGGCCGCGACCTTCGCCGCGAACGTCGGGATCGCCGAGGCGCATGGCGGGATGACGCCCGAGGACAAGGTCGCCTACGTGCGCGAACGCCAGGCGCGCGGCGATATCGTGCTGATGGCCGGCGAGGGCATCAACGATGCGCCCGTGCTCGCGGGGGCGGACGTTTCGCTGGCGATGGGCAGCGGAACCCGGATCGCCCAGACCCAGGCGGACCTGGTGCTGATGTCCGATCACCTGGAGGCGATCCCCGCGGCGATCCGGCAGGCGCGCGAGACCCTGCGCATCGTGCGCCAGAACATCGTCTGGGCGGTCGGCTACAACGGCATCGCGCTGCCGGTGGCTGCCACCGGCTTACTGACCCCGTGGCTGGCCGCGCTCGGGATGTCGCTGAGTTCGCTGATCGTGGTCGGCAATGCGCTGAGGCTGCGTCGCGACGTCGACGAACTGCTGCCGGGGACCGACACGCGCCGGCCGCTCGCGGCCAACGTGATACGCCCCGCCCGCGACGGCTGAGCACGCGTCGCCCGCCCGGGTTCTGGCAACCCGCGGCAGAGGGCCTGCTACACTAGAGCCATGGAAGTGCTCTACATGCTGATCCCGATAGCCCTGATGCTCGTGGTGATCATCGGCGGTGCCCTGTTCTGGGCGATCCGCTCCGGTCAGTACGAGGACATGGAGGGGCCGGCCCACCGCATCCTGATGGATGACGACGACCCGCTGATCCCCGGCAACCAGAATGCACGCCCCCCGGAAAGCAGCGACGACGACCCGGAGACGCCGCGCGACGACGATCGCCGTTGAGGCGCCCGGTTCGGCACGTGTGACAGGACACTAGTGTTGCGTCCCGCCCGGCTTCGTCATACCCTTCCGGGCCAGATCACTGACGGAATCGCTG
>PWRV01000107.1 GCA_003563455.1 Thioalkalivibrio sp. | reverse complement strand
TAGGCGAAAATGTTCCGGTTCAGCGGTCGTAGCATCCGCTGATGCGGAATGCCGGCATCTTCGAAGATGTCGCTAATCACGATGAAGCCGTGCGGAGCGTAGAAGCTCCGGCGCGCAAACTGGGCGTTCACCCAGACTTTGCCCCAGCCGTGCGCTCCAGCCGCAGCAATTGCATGACGCAGCAACCGGGAGCCGATGCCCTGTCCTCGGTAGCCGCGCAGCACCGCCGCACGGCCGATTTGGCCACCCGGCAACAGGCGCAGGGTACCAACCGGCTCTTCCTCCGGTGTAAACGCCAGCCAGTGCAGCGCGTCCACGTCAAGACCGTCGAACTCCATGGCTCGGGGTACTTTCTGTTCTTTTACGAAAACCTCGCAGCGCACGGTCTCCAAAGCCATTCGGTCGGCGGGCCAACTCGCCTCCCTTATCCGGATTGGCTGCGTTTCTGCCGTTCCGCGACGGTGAGAGCGGAACGGGCCTGACAGGGTCGGCACGGCGCCGATTCGGGATTCGATGTTGGCCATGTCAAACTCCAATTGTGATTGAAAGGCACATCCATGTTCGCGACCTGTTGCGACAACACCATTACGTCCAAAAGGCGGTTCAATGACATAAGCCAGTGTTGCCGGCACGGCGGAAATGGCGTCCTGATTCGGGACTCCGTCCCGGCGCCGATTCGTTCTTGGAGGCCGCACGACCCTGGAAACGCGAGGCAATGTGCGACCGCGAGCGGCTCGTCAACAGGCGTCCGGATGAAGAGTCTGGACCGTCCAGGCCGGGTTTCACATGGGGACAAGTACGCATCAGCGGGCGGGCCCGTCTCCCGAAGTGCTGCACGTGGTCCGACTCGGAGGTGCGTATACGACCGAAGCCGGGGGGAGGCCGAAGTCATGCCATGGCGGATCTGAGTCGCATAGCCCGGGACTTGGAGGTGTGGCGCGGCAGGCCACGTGTCGCGAAAGCTCCACCGGTGGTGGCCCGCGTGGTCTGGAGGGGGCAGTTGGAGGCCAGCCTCTGGCCGAAGGTTTTCCCGCGTCCGGTCGGTGAGAAGGCTGGCCTCGTGCACGCAAGCAGCTTTCGCGGAGCCTTCGGGACAATCAGGACACTAGTGGGCCATGGGAAAGTTCGGTATCAGATCGCTGCGCCAGACATGCCGGCGCTGCGTTGGGCAAGCTTGAAATAGGATGGCTATTCCTGCACTTGCCCGCCTTGCTCCGGCATGTCTGGCTGTGCTCCATCGTCACCGAACGTCCCGCATGGCCCACTAGATGGTGTGCGTGTGCGCGAACGGGGCAAAAGGGGTACCTGAAATGACCCTGAACGGTCAGCGATGCCCTGGCCACGAACGACCTGCCGTGAACCGTGTCCTGTCCAGCGAGTTCGCATCGGTTGAGACGCGGGCGGGTTTGCCGAAGAATGGAGCGCCTCGAACGCGAAGCGCACGGCGGAAATAGCTGATGTCCCGGATACTGATTCTGAAAACCCTGGTGCTGGCGTTGCTCTTGCCCGTGAGTCAAGCGGACGTGCCGCGCCAGATTTTTGATGCCCACCTGCATTACCAGCCCTCGCATGCGGAGACTTTCGGACCCGAAGCGATTGCCGCCACGCTCGAGCGCGCCGGCGTGAAACGGGCGGTAGTGACATCCCGCGATCCGGCACTGATGGAAGCATTGATGCAGGCGGCACCCGGTCGGATCGTGCCGTTTCTGGATGTTTATGCCGGTTTGGCCAATCGTCTCGGTTGGGTGCGGGAGCGTGATTTGCCGGGGCGTGTGCGTGCCCAGCTGGAGGCTGGGCTGGCGACCGGGGCCTGGGCGGGCATTGGCGAGTTGCACATTTTTGCCGGCCACCGGCACGAACAGACGTTTCACGCCCTGATCGCGATTGCGGATGAGTTCGGGCTGCCGGTGATGATTCATGGCGATCCGGCGGGGATTGATCGCGCCTTCGAGTCGTACCCTGAACTGCGCATCCTCTGGGCGCACGCCGGAACCTTTCCCTATCCGCCGCTGGTTCGTGATTACCTCGACCGGTATCCGAACCTGTATGTGGATCTGTCCATGCGCAGCGACCGTCTGAACGCCGAAGTCCCGATGCCCGAAGATTGGGAGTTGTTGCTGATCGATCACGCCGACCGCTTCATGGTCGGCGTGGATACCTTCAGTCTGCGGCGTTGGCAGGAATTCGACCAGCATATTGCGGAGATTCACGCGTGGCTGGGGCAGTTGCCTGAAGATGTCGCGAAGCAGATCGCCGTCGCCAATGCACAGCGGCTGTTTCCCGAGTGACCGCGACCAGGGCCCAATGGGCTCCCACGGCAGAGGGGGCATGGAGGGGGTCAGGTCTCACCATCCAGCGCGTGTCGTTGGGCTGTGTTGGAATATGGGACCTGACCCCGTGTCTGCGGGGATCGGCAGAGTAGCGGGGGCAGCACGGCGGTGATGGCAGCGTTGCGGCGTGCGAGCCGCGCAATCGACAGGGTGAACGACTTCATTGGCCGGGTTCTCGCCTGGGTGGCCGTGATCCTGGTCGCGCTGGGCGTGATCAACGTACTGGGCCGTTATCTGGGTGCGCACCTCGGCATGCAACTCAGCAGCAACGCGGTGCTCGAGGCACAGACGCAGGCGTTCAACCTGATCTTTCTGCTGGGTGCCGCGTGGCTCCTGATGCGGGGCGGTCACATCCGGGTGGATATCCTGCACGCGCGCTTCGGCCCGCGCCTGCGCGAGTGGGTAGACCTGATCGGCCACGCGCTGATTCTGCTTCCGTTCAGCCTGACCATGATGTGGTTGAGCTGGGACTACGTGATGCGGTCATGGGCGCGGCTCGAGGTCAGCCCCAACCCGGACGGTCTTCCGCTCTATCCCATCAAGACCGTGATCCTCGTGGCCTTCCTGCTGCTGGCGCTGCAGGCGCTCAGTGAGATCATCAAGCGCGTGGACGCGCTGCGCGATCTCTCCCGGCAGTCCCGGCCGAGGACTGAATCCCCCGATACGGCGGACCCGCGCTGATGGAGTACCTTGCGCTGGGGATGTTTCCGGTATTGCTGCTCCTTCTGCTGACCGGTTACCCCGTCGCCTTCGCGCTGGCGGGGACGGGGCTGCTGTTCATCCTGCTCGGAAGTGATCTGTTGCCCGGGCTCGGTATCGCGCTGCCGTGGGAGCCGTACTTTCGAATGGCGCGGATGAACGTGATCCCGCAGCGGATCTACGGCTCCATCATGGACAACTACACCCTGGTGGCGGTGCCGTTCTTCATCTTCATGGGCGCGATTCTGGAGCGTTCGGGTCTGGCCAGCGACCTTCTGCGCACGATGGGGCGTTTGTTCGGCCGATTGCGTGGCGGGCTGGCGATCTCCGTGGTATTGGTGGGTACTCTGCTGGCCGCAACCACGGGTGTGGTCGGAGCTTCGGTGGTCACGCTGGCAGTGCTGGCGCTGCCGGTGATGCTCAAGGCCGGCTACGATCGCGGTCTCGCGAGCGGTACCGTTTCTGCGAGTGGCACGTTGGGGCAGGTCGTTCCACCGAGCATCGTGCTGATCATTCTCGGTGATCAGATGGATGCCAACGTCGGGGACCTGTTTCTCGGCGCGCTGATTCCCGGACTGCTGCTGAGTTTCCTGTTCATCGTCTGGATTGCATGGAGCGCATGGCGCAGTCCCGAGAGCGCTCCCGCGCTGCGTCAGAGGGGCGCGGGCGAGCCGTTGCTTGGTCTGGTGATCGCGGTGTTCGGAAGTCTGCTGCCCCCGCTGGTGCTGGTGTTTGCGGTACTGGGAACCATCTTCTTCGGCGTGGCCACGGCTACGGAGGCGGGCGCGATGGGCGCCTTTGGCGCACTCATTCTCGCGCTGATCAAGCGTCGCCTGTCATTTGAATCGCTGCGCGCTGCGGCGGAGACCACCGTGCGTCTGACCACGATGGTTTTCGTGATCCTGGTCGGTGCGACGGTGTTTGCCACGGTTTTCAGCGCGATGGGCGGTACCTGGCTGATTGAGGATTTCCTGAGCGACCTGCCCGGAGGCAAGACGGGCTTCCTGCTGCTGGTCCTGCTCGCCGTGTTTGTGCTGGGATTCTTCCTGGATTTCAT
>PWRV01000081.1 GCA_003563455.1 Thioalkalivibrio sp. | reverse complement strand
CCTCCTACAGCGTTCGCCCGGGCCTCCTGTAGGAGGCGAGCCCCCTCGCCGATTCCGGCGCCGGGGAAGATCGGCCAGAGGCTGGCCTCCTACAGCGTTCGCCCGGGCCTCCTGTAGGAGGCGAGCCCCCTCGCCGATTCCGGCGCCGGGGAAGATCGGCCAGAGGCTGGCCTCCTGCAATCGCGTCGTCGATTCAGTCCGGGCGCGGGGGCTTCAGGTCGATCTCGCGTTCGCGGGTGTCCGGGCTGCGGGGCTTCTGGTCCGCATCCTGCTGGCCCTCGCGGCCCTCTCGGCCCTCTCGGCCCTCGCGATTCTCGCGCACCGGGACATTCGCCAGCAGGCGTCCCGCCCGGTCCTCAAGCCTCTCGCGCGTCGGCCGGTCGGCGAGTTCCTCGCAGCTCTCGGCAAGGTGGTGGTACAGGTCCCGGTAGGCGCCGGCCATGCCTGCGAACAGGGTCGCGGTGCGATCGAAGTGCTGATTGACCGCGCTGCGGTAACGGTTCAGCTCCTGCATGCGATTGTCGAGCTCCGTCTCCAGTTCGCGGATCAGCCGACGTTCGTGACTGGTGGTCCGGCCAATCCAGAACCCCAGCAGGCCGGCCAGCACAACCGCCAGCAGGATCAGGAGCAACCAGACCCCCATTGTCATCTGCTCTTCCACCCTGTCCTTCCTCAGCGCGTGTCTTCAGGCTCTATTGTGCCCGAGCACCGGCGGGAAAGCACAGGCGCGGCAAATGGACGCCTCGCTCAACGCGGCAATCTGGGCTATCTTCGTGACCCGCGATCGCAGTCATCGACGGAGACGCCGCCATGATGATGTCCACGAGAGATCAACAGATCCGCCACGCCCACGCCGGACTCATCCGCCTCGTGGTTCAGGCCACCCAGAGCGAGCAGGCCCGCGTTGAGCTGGATCCGGTACTCACCCACGCCGAACAGGGCGGCTGGACCGACCTCGTCGCGCGCATCCGCCGGGTGCTGAAGGGTGAACGGGATCCCGAGCTGCTGCGCGGTCTCGATGACGAGGACACGGTGATCCTTTCCGCAATCCTCACCGGCATCCAGAACCCGGCAACCCTCCCCGATCCGGAGGATACGACCGATCCCACGCAGGCGGCGCCAGGCCTCGCGCAAATGATCCACGCAGCCAGCCGGGGCGACGCCCAGTCGCTGCACTGGCTGTCGCAGATGGCCGAACAGATGACCCGCGCCGGCGGCGACATGGCCCGCCTTGGCGCAATAACCAAGCGCCTGGTGGACGGCGAGCGGAATCCGGAGGTCCTGTGCAAGGGCATGGGGGCCCAGGGCGAGTCGCTGGTGGTCTCGCTGCTCGGGGAACTCGGCAAGCTGGAACGCCACTGAGGATCTCGATCCGGAGGTCCCCGCAGGCACCGGCCGACCGCAGCGGGACAACTTCAGGCGCCGGACCGGGCCCGGCTCAGAGGTCGTGCACCCAACGCAAGACGGCCTGCTGCAGGCGGCTTCCCGCGCCCCGGTGGGCGTTCGGGTCGTTGACCAGCAAAACCACCATCACATCCTCGTTGCTGCGGTTGCGCACATAGCCGGCCACCGCCGACACCTGGTTCAGGTGGCCCGACTTCAGGTGCATGCGGCCCGTTTCGGGACCATTTTCGAAGCGCCGGCGCAGGGTCCCATCGAGACCGGCGATCGCGAGCGAGGACACGAATTCCGGGCGCCACGGACTTTCCCACCCCGCCTGCAGTACCTGGCCGAGCTGTTCCGGCGTGACCCGCGCATGGCGGCTGAGGCCGGATCCATTGTCGATGATCATTCCTCCGACCTCGACACCCAGGCCCGCCAGGACCTCGTAGAGGGCCTCGCGAGTCTTCTCCACCGTGGCCGGGGGATCGTGGCGCGCGGCCCCCACCGTCAGCGCAAGGTGGCGCGCCACCACGTTGGTGCTCCACTTGTTCGCGACCCGGATGATATCGCCCAGAGGGCGCGACTCGTGCGAGAGCAAAGGCGGTCCGTTGTCGAGCGGAAGAATGCCGTAGCGCACGTCTCCGTCGAGTTCACCACCCCACTGCGACCAATGGAGCCGGAAGATCTCCCGATTGTAGGTCTCGGGCGGGATCGCAGTGCGCAGCAACTGGTAATCGCCGCAGTTCGCGGGGTAGTTGCCATCGAAGATCACCCGGGCCCCCGCCGGGCCGTTTTCCACCGCGTAGCGGATGCCGCGCTGCCAGCCGCCACACTCACCCTGGACCGCACGCAGGTTATTCACGATCTCAAGGCCCGGCAATGGGGGATCCGCGGCGACGCGGACCCGGTTTTCTTCCGCATCGGGCATCACGTGAAATCGGAGGGCATTGGCATTCACAATCAGCGCATGCGGCGGCTGGTTATAGGCGCGCAGCGGCTGACCGTCGAAGGCACCGGGATCCTCGACCGGAAGATAGAAGTGGGTGGTATCGAGGTAGACGTTGCCCTCGATCCGCCGCAGGCCGGTGCGCCGCAGCGCACCAAGCATGCGCCAGTGCTCCTCGCTCACCATGGCCGGGTCGCCAGTACCGCGCAGCACCAGATCGCCGCGCAGCACGCCGTCCCGCACCGGCGCGGTCGCGTGGATCTCGGTGGTCCACACATGATTCGGGCCCAATTCGGACAGCGCGGCGAGCGTGGTCGCCAGTTTGATCGTGGAGGCCGGATTGAACAGGCTGCCCGCATTGTGCTGCAGCATCGGGGCGGGGTCCCCCACGCGTTTCACCCACAGCCCTACCGCGCTGGGCGGCAGACCCTCCGAACGCATCGCCTGCTGCAATGGCTCCGGCAGCGCTGCGCCTGCCTGCCCGGGCACACCCAGAACGCACAGCAGCAACCCGATCGCCCAACCCGCTCTCAGTCCCCGGATCCGCATGGTGCCCCCGTAAGGCATGACCGTGACGACATCATGGTGCGCAAGGGAGTCAAGCCCTGGCAAGCCCCACACCCGCCCGTGACAAGGCCGCGACGGGACCGGCGCCTTCTCAGGCCGGTGGCAACGGCCTCGGCGCCTCCGGAACCGGCGCACCGGGCCCGACCAGGGGGCCCTGACCGAAATCGATCCCGAGTTCGCGGCAGAGCCGCAGACTGCCGGCATCGCTCAGACCTTCGGCCACGGTGGCGGCGCCGATACCCCGGGCAGTTGCGACCAGTCCCTCCAGCAGGGAGATGCCGGCCGTGCTCTGCCGGGCATGTTCGATCAGGCCATTGTCGAGCCAGATGAAATCGGGCTCCAGTCCGACCATCAGCCCGACATGGCCCATTCCCCCGCCCACCTCGTCCAGAGCGATCCGGAACCCCATGTTGCGCAGGATTCCGCAACTGTTGATCAGCGCGTCGATGTCATCCACCTGGCCCCGGTCCGCGACCTCGATCACGATATCCCGGGGGTCCACGCCCAGACGCTCCACGCAGGTGTAGGAAGGATGCCGGCGCGGATCGTGCTGCAGTAGCGAACGCGGAAAAGCGCGGATGAATGTCGGAACCCCGGTCGGCAGGTATTCCGAGCGGCGCGCCAGCGCGGCAATCTGGCAGGACTGCTCCACGGCCTCCAGACGCCGCGCCTGACGCGCAAGCAGATGAAAATCCCGGACCGAGACGTCGCCCCGGTCGGGGTGCTCGAGCAAACAGGGCATCTGGTAGCCGAAGAGACGGCCGGCCCCTTCCAGCGACGCAACCGGCTGGAACCCGGGATGAACCAGCTTGCTCAGCTCGCCCATGATCCACGGTTCGTGCAGCCGGGTGTAGAGCACGCTCAGCGGTTCCAGTTCGTCGAGCACCGAAACCGGCAGGCGGCCGTCGAAATCCGGGTTGATCCAGACCGCCAGGCAGGATTCCATCAGGTCGTTGGGCGTCTCCAGAACCAGCGCCTGCACGAGATTGGCCAGGTCCATCCCGGCCGGGAGAGGAAAGGCCCAGAGCCGAACCGAATCTCGCGTCAGGGGACGCCCCCAGCGGTTCCAGCTCTTCGGCACGACATCGCCGCACAGGCGCACTACCAGCATCGATCCGGTTCCTGGCTGCTTCCTCCAAAGGGCGCAGTGCAAGTTGCGGACCAACCCGGCCACGCGGCGTCCGCGGCCAAAACCTCGATGGCGG
>PWRV01000118.1 GCA_003563455.1 Thioalkalivibrio sp. | reverse complement strand
CGGTCCCGCTGGGCCTGGAACTGGATCTCGTGGCCCTCGGCCAGCTGCCGGCGATAGCGCAGGCTCAGTGCCGTCTGCTCCGTCGCGGAGTCATCGAGGCGTTCGCCGTCGCCCATGCGGTAGTCGTCGGTATCGAGACGAGCGATCGAGAGGTCGAGCACGTTGCGCGGATCCGAGAGCGACACGCCGACCGCTGCGCGGACGCCGTCGTCCACCGAGGTGAAGCCGAGCCGTGACCAGCCGTTGACCTCCGGCTCGTCGGTGAAGTCGCCGCCGCGCGTGATGATGTTGATCACGCCGCCCATGGCTCCCGAGCCGTACAGCACCGAGCTCGGGCCACGAATCACCTCGATGCGCTCGATCAGGTCGACGTTGACGTAGGAAGCGAGCGAGCCGCGGCCTGGCGGCTGCAGGGCGTTGATGCGTACCCCGTCGACCAATACCAGCACCTGGTCGCGCTTCAGCCCGCGGATGATCGGGTCGAGGCCGACCGAACCGTCCACCGCGACCGCGAGCCCGGGCTCGCCCCGCAGCAGATCGCCGAGGCTGCGCGCCTGCGTCCGCTGGATGGTATCCGCCTCGATCACGTTCACCGACCTTGGCGTCTCCTCGATCAGTGCCTCGTAGCCCTTCGCAGTGACGGTGACCGGCGCCAGCAGGACAGTCTCGTCCGCATGCGTCACGGCCGTCGCGACGGCGGCGGCCAGGCTGACGGCGGCGGTGGCGGTAACTCTGTTCATCTGCATCCCCTTCGATTAATTCATCGTGCTGTTATGGGATCACCCCGATCGCCTGCTACCGCCTGCAGTATGGCTGCAGCGGCCTCGCCGGCGAGCCGGGGTAGTGTCTGCCCTGCGGAATGGCATCGAGGCTGTGCGTGCCCGAACAGGAGCGGCGACTGATAATATAAGAATGTGGTTACCCGCACGAGTCGTCCTCGAGGGGCAGGTTTTGACGCCGTGTCGAAAAGCGCATAGATTCCCGCTCATGACGAAGCTCGCGCCGAGGCCCCGCCACCACCGCGGGGCCTTTGTCTGTCGGTCGCCGGAGTTTTTCTCAGCCCGCAGCATGTCCGCCCGAGGGTGGGTCTCCCGGCTACTCGCCAGTCGCTCCGATCCTTCCAGCCACACTTCCGCAAACGGGGAAACGCCCATGTTCATGTCCGTACTCCTCCGAACTCTCGTCGGACTCGCGCTGTACGGCCTGGCCGCCACGGCTCAGGCGGAATTGCTCAAGCCGATGGTCCTTGCCTACACCACGGCCGGGAGCGACGTCGGTGCAGAGGCGGAGGGCGTGCGCGAGCGGCTGACCGCAGCGGGTTTCGAGACGCTCGGCCGGTACGATGTCGACGGCGACGTGACGGTGCTGGTCTTCACCTCCGAAGAACTGCTCGAGGCCGCCGCGAGTTCCGACCGCGCCGCCTACATCGCTCCCCTGCGGGTGGCGGTCACCCGGGTGAACGGCCAGGTTCAGGTCAGCTACAACAACGTCGAGTATTTCGCGCATGCCTACCACGTCGACCATTCACTGTCC
Source organism: Thioalkalivibrio sp. (assembly GCA_003563455.1). GTDB lineage: Bacteria > Pseudomonadota > Gammaproteobacteria > Ectothiorhodospirales > Ectothiorhodospiraceae > Thioalkalivibrio. The sequence goes on along the minus strand of PWRV01000118.1, from coordinate 2,581 downwards.
GGAGTGATGGCCCGTGTCGGATCCGCGATCGGGGTACAGAAGACTTTCGGCGCCGAGGGGCTGCGGCCGGAAACCCTCGCGCGTTACCGCTACGCCTTCGGCATGGAACGCTTCGGCGATCCCTACGAGCTCGCCCGCCATCCGAGCAGCGAGCGGGCGCTGGCGACGCTGGATGCCAGCCTGCGCGCCGGCAAGGGCGGCGTGCGCGAGGTCTACCGCGTCGCCATCCCGGGGCGGGACGCAACCCTTATCGGAGTGGCGATCCGTGAGGATGCCGGTGCGGAGCGCAGCGCCTCCGATGTGTTCAAGATGAGCACCGTCGACGTGGGCGAGCATCGCCACAGTCCGTATCTTCCGTACGAGATCCTGGTCGACGGCGGCCGTGTCGAGGCGCTGCACATGCGCTTTCGCATGGCGCTGCACTTTCCGGATCTCAGCATGATGGGGGACAATAGCTTCCTGCAGCTGCGGCGCTCGCCCGCGGCGGTCGAGCAGGCCCTCGCCGCAGTGGCCGGGGGCTGATCTTTCGCACTGCACACTGTCGCGGCGCGTCCGGCCGCGGCGCAGTCGGAGCGCCGGCCTTTCCGGCAATCCGCCCTCTGAGGTGACGCATGAGTGATATCGCATCGCGGCTGGAGTCGATTCGTGATCAGCTGGCCGAAGTGGCCACGCAACTGGCTGGCGCTTCGCAGACCGAGGCGGCCGGGCGGCTGCAGTCGCTCGCCGGGGAGCTCGAGCGGTTGATCGCGGATCTGCCGCAGCCCCCGTCGCCGCAGCGATCCCGCAAGGCCAGGCGCAAGCTGCCCGATGTCGAGAAGTGTCCGCGCTGCACCATCCGCAGCCTGCACATCGTTCCCGAGGAGGTCCGTACCGGGTCTGACGGCGCCGACGAGGTACTCTGGAGCTGCGCGAGCTGCGGTCACGAGGTCTGGCGCAGGGACAGCTAAAAAACGCTGGTTTATCAGCTTTTCTCTGCGGCGTTCGGAAGGGACGCCAGGAGCGATCACCGCAGGTGGTTGGTCCTGAGGCAGGCCGCAAATCCTCTGTGCAGCGCAGCGTGCGCTGACAAAGCCAGGATGGCTTTATTCAGCGCTCCCCCCAGGGCTCCGCTCCGCGGATCGTGCGGCGCGCCAGACCCGGCGCGTACTACCCCCGTTTCCCGAGGCCATTTCCCCGCACCGGTGCCGGTTTTGTATCCTCGGTGCAGATTTCCGATGTCAGAGGCGAACATGGCGGCTCCGAAGATCACCAACATTGGCAACATCCGAAACGAGCTCAACAAGTACAAGAAGGGCAAGAAATTCGACATTCACCAGTTCAACCAGATTGCCCGCCTCGCGTGGCTGGGCAAGGTGGTGATGCAGCCGCTCGATCCCCAGGACGCCGAGTGCAAGTCGTTCCTGGTGTATGTACAGGAGCCCGAGGAGCTGGCCGCGCATTTCCTGAACACCGATCAGGAACTGACCGGGGCGATGCACATCGTCGACGGCGAACAGGCCGAGGCCCTGATCCAGGTGCTGCGCAGTGGCGTGGAGGAACGGGCGAAGCTGTACAAGGACCTCTCAAGCAGCGACTTCTACTTCCGCTATTTCTACCAGCCGAAGGATGAAGCGGGTGCCAGGGACACGGCCGCCAATCCGCAGGGTCGCGGCGAGGACTGAACTTGGCGACTTCCGAGGCGCCCGTCTGGCTGGACGGGGGGCGTGTCGCTGCGCGGGAAATGCATGCGCTGTACACGGGAATGACCGTGTGCACCGGGGCGGACGACCCGATCCGGGTGATGTGGCTTACGAGCGCGGAGGCGCACGTGTCGATCGGCGCAGGGCAGAATCCGGCCGCCGACCTGGATCTGGCCGGCTGCCGGGAGCAGGGCGTGGACGTGCTGCGCCGGCCGCTCGGTGGCGGGGCGGTGTGGATCGACGCCGACCAGCCGTTTTTCTTTCTGGTGCTGCCGCGGCGTGCCTTCGCGCGCGGTCACCGGCACCTGTTCTCCCTGGGGATGGGTCTGGTCGTCGCGGTGCTGCGGCAGCTCGGATTCGAGGATGTCGAGATGCGCAGCCAGGACATCTGGGTGGGTGGCCGCAAGATCATGGGCACCGGCGCGGCGACGATGGAAAAGGGCTGCGTGTTTGGCGCGAGTTTCCTGCGCCGTTTTCCGGCCCGGCGCTTTCTCGAATGCATCCATGCCCCCAGCGAAGGTTACCGCGACTGGGTTCTGCAGGCCCTTGAGGAAGGCATCACCGATTGCGAGCGGGAACTCGCCGATACCCCGGACAACGAGGTGTTCCGCGAGGCACTGTTCGAGGCGTTGCACCAGCGCTTCGGGGTCGAGCCCGTCAGGGAGCCGCTTCAGCCGGAGGCACGGCAGGAGTGGATCGCCCGCGGGCAGGAGGAGCTCGAGGATCTGGAGCAGGGCGATACCCATGCCGCGGTCCCCTCGGGCATCCGCATCAACCGCGAGAGCTACGTCTTCGAGACACGCTCGCGCTGCGGACGGCTTCGGCTGCAACTGTGCGGGAACGAGATACGCCGCATCTGGTGCGAGGAGCCGAAGATCAACTCCGTGCTCCAGCAGCGCGCG
>PWRV01000204.1 GCA_003563455.1 Thioalkalivibrio sp. | reverse complement strand
TGCAGATGTCGTCGTAGCTCGCGCCCTTTTCGAGTTCCACGGTCAGATCAACGACGGAGACGTCCGAGGTGGGAATGCGGAAGGCCATGCCGGTCAGCTTGCCGTTCAGCGAAGGCAACACCTTGCCGACCGCCTTCGCGGCGCCGGTGGAGGACGGAATGATGTTCTCCAGGATGCCACGGCCGCCGCGCCAGTCCTTCTGCGAGGGACCATCGACGGTCTTCTGGGTCGCGGTGGCGGCGTGCACGGTGCTCATCAGACCGCGCTTTACGCCGTAGTTGTCGTGCAGGACCTTGGCCACCGGCGCCAGCGCGTTGGTGGTGCAGGAAGCCGCGGACAGAATCGCCTGGCCGGCGTAGTCCTTGTGGTTCACGCCATAGACGAACATCGGCGTCGCGTCCTTGGAGGGCGCGCTCTGCACCACCTTCTTCGCACCCGCGTCGATGTGCTTCTGGCAGGTCTCCTCGGTCAGGAAGAAGCCGGTGCACTCGACCACGACGTCGGCCCCGACCTCGTCCCACTTCAGGTTGGACGGGTCGCGTTCGGCGGTCAGGCGGATCTTCTTGCCGTTGACCACCATGTTGCTGCCTTCCACCGACACGTCGCCGTCGAAGCGGCCATGCACCGAGTCATAGCGCAGCATGTAGGCGAGATACTCGGGGTCGAGCAGGTCATTGATCGCGACCACCTCGAGTTCGGGGAATTCGTTGTGAATCGCCCGGAATGCCATGCGGCCGATGCGGCCGAAACCATTGATACCGACTTTGATCGTCATGATTCACTATCTCCCAGGGTTATGTGATCTTGCTCGGAAACATCTGTGGTTTTGCAGTCGCTCGCCGGTGTTCAGGCCAGCAGTGACTCCGCGACGCTGACGACGTTTTCCGCGGTGAAACCGAAGTATTCCATCAGCGCGCCACCGGGGGCCGACTCGCCGAAGCGGTCGAGGCCGACCACTGCGCCATCGAGGCCCACGTACTTGTACCAGCCGGTGGTGGCGGCGCTCTCGACCGCCACGCGGGCCCGCACCTCCGGCGGCAGCACGGCGTCGCGGTAGGCGGGGTCCTGTTGCTCGAAGAGCTCGACGCAGGGCATCGATACCACCCGCACCTTGCGACCCTTGCCGGCAAGGGCCTCCGCGGCCTGCATCGCAACCGCCACCTCGGAACCGGTCGCGATCAGGATCAGCTCGGGGGTTCCATCGCTGTCGTGCAGCACGTAGCCGCCGCGGGTGACGCCGGCGAGCTGTTCATCGTCACGCTGCTGCGGCGCGAGCCCCTGGCGCGACAGGATGAAGGCCGATGGCCCGTCGGTACGCTCGATGCCGGCCCGCCAGGCGACTGCCGTCTCGACACCGTCGCAGGGACGCCAGACATTCAGGTTCGGAATCAGCCGAAGGCTGGGCGTCTGCTCGACGGCCTGGTGCGTGGGGCCGTCTTCGCCGAGCCCGATCGAGTCGTGGGTGAGCACGTAGAGTACGCGTTGGCCCATCAGCGCTGACATCCGGATGCCGTTGCGCGCGTAGTCGGAGAAGATCAGGAAGGTGCCTCCGTAGGGGATGAAACCGCCGTGCAGGGCGATCCCGTTCATGATCGCGGCCATGCCGAACTCGCGCACCCCGTAAAAGATGTAATTCCCCGCCGCGTCCTCGCGGCTCACACCCTTCGAGCCCGGATGCATGGTGAGGTTGGAGCCCGCGAGGTCCGCGGAGCCGCCGAGCAGTTCCGGCAGCGCCGGCGCGTATCCGGCAATCGCGTTCTGCGAGGCCTTGCGGCTGGCGACCTTCTCCGCCTTTTCCAGCGTCTGCCGGATGAAGGCTTCGGCCTTTTCCGCCCAGTCCGCAGGCAGATCACCGTTCATGCGCCGTTCGAACTCCGCCGCGAGCTCCGGGTGCGCGGACTTGTAGGACTCGAAGCGTTCGTTCCACTCGGCCTCGGCGCGCGCGCCCTCGTCCTTCGCGTCCCAGCCCGCGTAAATCGCGTCCGGGATCTCGAACGGGCCGTGCGTCCAGCCGAGCTCCTTGCGCGCGAGCTCGATCTCGTCCGCGCCCAGCGGGGCGCCATGGCACTCCTCCTTGCCCTGCTTGTTCGGCGAGCCGAAACCGATGATGGTCTTGCAGCAGATCAGCGTCGGCTTGCCGCTCTCGGCACGCGCCTGCTCGATCGCGGCCTTCACTTCGTCAGCACTGTGACCGTTCACGCCCTTTACCACGTGCCAGCCGTATGCCTCGAAGCGAGCCGGCGTGTCGTCGGTGAACCAGCCGTCGACCTCGCCGTCGATGGAGATCCCGTTGTCGTCGTAGAACGCGATCAGCTTGCCCAGCCCAAGCGTTCCGGCCAGCGCGGAGGCCTCGTGGGAGATCCCCTCCATCAGACAGCCATCACCGAGGAAGACATAGGTGTGGTGATCGACGACATTGTGGCCGTCCCGGTTGAAATGCGCGGCGAGAACCTTCTCGGCCAGCGCCATGCCAACCGCGTTGCTCACCCCCTGCCCCAGCGGGCCGGTGGTCGTCTCCACCCCGGCGGTGTAGCCGTACTCGGGGTGCCCCGGTGTCTTCGAGTGCAGCTGCCGGAACTGCTTCAGTTCATCCATCGGCAGGTCGTAACCGGTCAGGTGCAGCAGGGAGTACACCAGCATCGAGCCGTGCCCGTTGGACATCACGAAGCGGTCGCGATCGGGCCACCCCGGATTCGCGGGGTTGTGCCGCAGGTAGTCGTTCCAGAGGACCTCGGCAATGTCCGCCATTCCCATCGGAGCGCCCGGGTGGCCGGAATTGGCTTTCTGGACCGCGTCCATCGACAGGGCGCGTATGGCATTGGCAAGCTCTCTGCGGGAAGACATGCGGATCTCCTAGCTGAATAATCGTATTGACGGGTCAGGACTGGGTGCCAATTGAGCACGGACGCCGGCCGTTTCTTTATTGTTGGTGTCGACGGCCCCGGAAACCGGTTTTGGCCGGCCGGCGACTTTCAGCCGAATTCAGCCCCATTTAAAGGCGGTGCATTTTGTACAGTTTCGAGTCCCGGGGCAAGTCGGCGGCCCGGCGAAGGCTGCCGCTCCGGGCAGAGCCTGCGGCGCCGCGCTTAGAAATGTTTGCGCCCAGCGGTTAGACTATCGCGCTTTCCACCCCGGTCGATCGCCCTGAGGTTCGAGGAACACGCGAATGGCAACGAGTTACCTGTTTACTTCCGAATCCGTTTCGGAGGGACACCCCGACAAGATGGCGGACCAGATCTCGGACGCCGTGGTGGATGCGATCGTTGCCGAGGACCCGCACGCGAGGATCGCCTGCGAGACGGTCACGAAGACCGGCATGGTGCTGCTGGCCGGCGAGATCACCACGACTGCGGTGATCGATTACGAAAAGATCGTGCGGGACACCGTCTGCGCAATCGGGTACGTCGATTCCGACGTCGGCTTCGACGGCCATACCTGCGCGGTGCTGAACGCGCTGGGGCAGCAGTCTCCGGACATCGCGATGGGGGTGGACCGCGACGTGTCGGACCGCGCGAACCAGGGCGCGGGTGACCAGGGGCTGATGTTCGGGTATGCTTCTCGCGAAACGGCAGGGCTGATGCCGGCGCCGATCTATTACGCGCACCGTCTGGTGCGTCGGCAGGCCGAGGTGCGCAAGAACGGATCGCTGGCGTGGCTGCGCCCGGATGCGAAGAGCCAGGTCACGCTGCGCTACGACAACGGGATCCCGGTGGGCATCGACGCCGTGGTGCTGTCCACCCAGCATGACCCCGCGATCACGCAGGAAAGCCTGCGGGAGGCGGTGATGGAAGAGATCCTGAAACCGGTGCTTCCTGCCGAGTGGCTCGCCCGGTGCGCCCGGGAGCAGATACACATCAATCCCACCGGGCAGTTCGTGATCGGCGGCCCGGTCGGAGACTGCGGCCTGACCGGTCGCAAGATCATCGTCGACACCTACGGTGGCATGGCCCGGCACGGCGGCGGCGCCTTCTCGGGAAAGGACCCGTCCAAGGTCGACCGTTCTGCCGCCTACGCGGGCCGTTATGTGGCGAAGAACATCGTCGCTGCGGGGCTGGCGGACAAGTGCGAGATCCAGGTCTCCTACGCGATCGGGGTCGCGCAGCCGACGTCGATCAGCGTGGACACCTTCGGCACCGGGCGAATTGCCGACGAC
>PWRV01000126.1 GCA_003563455.1 Thioalkalivibrio sp. | reverse complement strand
GGTCCGCCGGGCGATCTGTACGTGCAGGTCCGGGTGAAGCCGCACAAGCTGTTCCGGCGCGAGGGTAACGATCTGCATTGCGAGGTCCCGATCTCCTTCGCGACCGCCGCGCTGGGCGGGGAACTCGAGGTGCCCTGTCTGAACGGACGGGTGATGCTCAAGATTCCGGCCGAGACACAGAGTGGCAAGCAGTTCCGCCTGCGTGGCAAGGGCGTGACATCGGTGCACGGCGGCGGTGTCGGCGACCTCTTGTGCCAGGTCGTGGTGGAGACGCCGGTGAATCTGACCCATCGGCAGAAGGAACTGCTGCGCGAGTTCGACGAGTCCACGCAGCAGGGCGGCACGCGCCACAGCCCCCAGACCCACTCCTGGCTGGACGGCGTCAGGGGCTTCTTCGAGGACCTGAAGTTCTGGAACCGCTGAAGTCGGAGGCGTTCCCCTCGCCGCGTCCCCGCATCGCCCTCGAAAGGGCGTGCGGCTGGCCCCGAGCGCGGTTGCCGCGTCAGAGCACCTGGGTGAAGTCCAGGTCGAGCTGCTCCCCCGGCGGGTGCACGAAGTAGCCCTGCACGAGATTCACGCCGAGTCCGTAAAGCACCGCCAGCGTGGCGGCATCCTCGACCATGGGCACGATGATCTGCTTCCCCTTCGCGTGACTGCCCTCGGTGAAACGGCGGATCGCGTCGTGGCTGCCCTCGTCCTTGACCAGGTTTCGCACGAAGTGCCCGTCCAGCTTGATGTAGTCGGCATCGACGTACCGAAGGATGTGAAACGGGTTGAGACCGTTGCCGAAGTCGTCGATGCACAAACGTGCCTGAATACTCTTCAGCCCCCGGGCCGTGTTCGCGGCCGCCTTAAGGTTGGTGACGATCGTCGCCTCCTTGATCTCGACCACGGCATTGCTCGCCGGAATGCGATGCCGGTGCAGGAATTCCTGCAGCCAGACCACCACTGACCCGTCGACCAGCGACCCTCGGGTGAGTTTCAGGAAGAACGTCGTCCGCGGATCGGTTCTGATGCGCTCAGCCAGCACGGAGACCGCGTGGCTGACGATCCAGCGGTCGATGTCGGCTGCGACGCCTGTGCGTTCCGCCGCCGGCAGGAAGTCCCCGGGCTCGTAGACTTCGCCGTCTGGCCCGGTGAGCCGGACGAAGACGCTGAAGCGCGGGACGTCACCGCCGTGAAGATTCACTACCGGTTGGTAAAGCAGGCGGATGCGGTCGTGGGCCATGGCCTGCAGAATGCGTTCCTTCCACAGCCGGTCCGATGTCGAGCGGGCCAGAGCGTCGGACAGTGGCCGCTGAAAGGCGTATCCGTTGCCGCCGTTACGGCGCACATCGTCCAGCCCGCGCCGGGCCTGATCCAGCAGGCCGTCAACCGTCGGCGCGGAGTCGTCCGCGATCACCGCGCCACACGACAGCGTCACGATGGTGGAGCCCTGTCCGAGGTCGATCTCGCGCTCCGAGGCGGCCCTGACCAGCCCACCCAGGCGCTGTTCCAGGTCGGGCCGGCGCGTCGCGGGAACCAGCACACCGAAGTTGCCGTCGCCGAGATGGGCGACGGTGGCCGGGTCCGGAAAGTGCTCGCGGATCAGCAGGCCCACGTCGGTCAGCAGAATGCCCGACCCGCTGCCGCCCAGCTCGTTCTGGAGTCGTTCGAGATCGTCCACCGAGAATTCCAGCAGCGCGAAGGGGGCGTCGGCACGCGCCGCCGCGGTCAGCGCGCGTTCGGCCTCCAGGAACAGATGCTGCCGATTGTGCAGCCCGGTAACCGGGTCCAGGCCGGACAGCTTTCCCGGCGTATCCGGCTGCGCCGGCATCGACATGCGCACGACGGTGCAGCTCTCGCCATCGACCGTTCCGTCGGTAAACACGAGTTCGGCCTCGAACTGCCTGCCCAGCGTGGTCCGCAGGGTCAGCGCGCGCCGCTCGCCGGCGGGATCCGCCCCCGGCTGATGGGCCTCGACCCACTGCTGCACCAGGTCGTGTTGGTCGGGACTCACGAAATCGGCGAGCTTGCGGCCGGCCACGTCCTCGGCCGTGTCGATCTGGAAATGTTCCCGCCAGGCCCGGTTTGCGGAAAGGCAGACCCCATCGCGGGTGTAGACGACCGGATCCCTCGAGTCCTCGAGGACATCGAGGTACCGGCGCTCGGCCTCCTGAAGGCTGTTGCGCAGCTGGTGCACCCGGGCCGAGCAGCGGCTGAACTCGACAGCCTTCAGGACCAGCAGCGCGGCCAGATCCTCCATGTCGGTGCCGACCACCGCGAAGGCTCCGGATTCGTAGTCCGCGAGACGCTCGCTCTCGGGGCGGCTGCTGATCACGATCACCGGGGTGGCGCGCCCTGCGTTCACGAGCGCTGCATTGACCGCGTCGAGGCCAGGGCCCTCGTCGTCGGCCATCAGTACGATGGCATGAAAGCGATGCGCGAGGAGCTGCGTCTCGAGCCCCGGCTGGTCCGAGGCGTGTTCGGCTCGTACCGCCGGCCCGCGCATCCGCACGGAGCTGCTCAGTCGTTCGGCGGCCTCCGGCCGATGCGTCACGAACAGAAGGCTGATGGAGTCAGTGCTCTGCGGCATCCCTGGTTTCCCGAATCATGCACTCACGGCCGTCGGATGCTAAGGCGACGGGTCCAGCGCTCACTGGCGCGCTGCGAGGTGAGGTCCCGCGCACGCCCCGCATCATCACGAAGATTAACAGAAGGCGGACCCGGTGCCACTCGGGCGCGGGCCCGGATGCCCGCCGTCCGGGTCAGGGGTGCGGGGACGCCGGCATCGGGAAATCCGCGCGGCTGAACGTGTGGCTCTCCGGGCGAACCGCATCCAGTTTGACCACAAGCTGCTCGCCGGCGACCCGGAACGACACCTGGTTGCCCGCCGCGAAGGCCGCGGGGGAAAAGACCAGCGCGCCGGTCTCCGCCTTCCCGTGCGGGTGGAAGAACAGGGCCGGCTTCGCGTCGCCGACCGGGGTGTTGCTCCGGATCAGGCGGACGTCGGTGGGCGTGCAGCCGGGCGCGAGGGATTCGATGCCAACCGTGACTTCATCGGGGCCATCGTAGCGAAGCCAGCGCATGATGCCGAGCTGCCAGACCACGCGCCCCTTGCGCGTCGCCCGTACCGCGATCAGGTCTCCGCTGTAGATCTTCTGCGTCGGCGACCTGAGCACCAGGTTCAGTCCCCCGGCGCCCCGGTTCCGCAGGCGGGCAGCGGTGGGTTGCAGCATGCGCACGGCCCCGGGTTGCGGGACGCTTTCGATGCGCGGGTTGATCCCCCGAATCGCGTCGTTCCAGGCGGCGCCCAGGCGGTCCAGATGCTGGTCCGAAAGGAAACGGGTTTCGTCCGAATGCCGCGTGCTGCCGGCGTTCACGGCCAGACTGAGCTGTTCGCTCTCCTCCGGGTCCCCGATTCCGAACGACACCGCCGCCGGTATGTGCGGGGAGTCACCGATCGGCGCGCTCCAACCCCCGCTGCCGGGCAGCCCCGAGAGTTCGCCGACCTCGAGCTTGCGCTGGTGCCGGTAATCGGCCCGTACCAGGGTGTGGATGTCGGTGAGGCCGGTCACCGTGATGATCGGTTCCACATCGGCAGGTTCACGGCTGAAGCGCCGCGTCGGCGGCACCACCCAGAGGCTCAGCAGGCGCCGGTCCAGTCCGCCCGTGGCCGGATGCCAGCTCCCCGGGCGCCCCTGCCCCGCGGGGCCGGAGCGGATCGCCTCAAGCACGGGGCCCAGATCCACCACCCGGTAGTCGGGGCCGGGAGTCGGATGACCCGTGACGAGCGACGGAGCATGATCCTCGCGCAGGGGCAGGCGCAGCAGCGGTCGGGATTCGTCACCGCCGGCAGGAATTTCCGTCGTGCACGGTACCGGGACCGATTCCAGCCAGCGCGCCAGCACGTTCACCTCGCCGTGGCGCAGCGCATACACGCCGGCGGATCCCACCACAGCGATGCGCCCGACCAGATGCTCCACGCTGTCCGGCGAATGCGTCTGACCGCTCAGACGCTCGGTCTCGGCCGCTGGCTCGGTGGCCACCCCCAGCGACTCCGCCACCTCCAGTATCCGGTAGATCTGCAGCCACATGTTTGCGGGCAGCGGCTGATAGAGGCGCCAGAAATGAATGAACCGGCCTGCGAGCAGTAGCATGGCCCGGCGCAGGTGCGGCGCTGCGGCGCGTCCGTTGATCCT
>PWRV01000313.1 GCA_003563455.1 Thioalkalivibrio sp. | reverse complement strand
CGGGACTTCTGGCTGTGCCCCATGGTCACCGGACTTCCCGCATGGCCCACTAGGAATTGGCCCGACGCATTCGCGCCTGAACACGCGCAGACGTCAGCAGCCGCTGGTCGGCCACCTCCGGATACAGGGCGTGGAAGCGCTCGATCTCGAACACGTGTTCACAGGCCGCCTGCTCCAATTCATTGCGTAGGGCATGAGGCAGCCCGTGGACCATCAGCAGCCGCGGTGCCAGCCTGCGGACGTAGCGGTCGCACAGTGCCTGATCGCGCTCATCCTGCCAGTCTTCCCGGATCAGACAGAGCGGGAAGTCGCCCTCCTCCGGGTTTGCGCGGTCAAACCAGCGCGCCAGCGGTTTCTGGCCGGCGCGCTCGGCGACGATCCTCTCAAGGCGATAGTTCACCGGCGGCACGTAGAAATCCTGCGGGGGTTCGGGAGGCTCGATCTTCAATTCCGATGCCGGCATCGCCTGCCATTCGGGGCGCGGGGGCGTAATGGTCATTTCCTGCTCGTCCACACCGGTGTACAGCAGCGCGAGCGGCGTTTCGTCCCGCGCATCGAGCAGCCAGTACTCGTACCGGTCCGCCGGCTCGAACGGCAGACTCGACGCGGAGATCGCTTCAAACACACGGTTGATGTCGGCGCCGACCTCGTCGGCATCCAGCGCGGGATGCACCGGGTGGGTCTCCAGTTGCCCCCCTCGGGCGGTCGCCACCGCGGCGTAGTTGTAACCGACGATGCGCGTATAGGTTGATCCGGGATCGACTCCTCGCTTGCCGACCTTTTCCCAGAGATAAGCCGGCAGCTTGTACTGAATCGACCAGAAATCACCGTCCATGCTCAGGGCCCGTACCTTGCCCATCTCGGCGATCTGCGCCACGCCAACGAAGGGCAGCAGCATTCTCCTGGAGTACATCTTGATCAAGTCAACGCCTCCCGCTGGAGCATCATTATCGGGTCGCAACCAGCCCACGGTCCTGAGCGGACCCTACTCGGGGATTGGGGGTTCAGCCCCGCGGTCTGTGATGTTCTATCCCGCACCGCCGACACCTTTGACTCCGGTTGCCGACGGAGTTTCCTCCTTTTCACGCCGCCCGGGAGCCGCGGCGATACCCTGCGGCGATGATAACCGCTCCCGACATGTTACCGGGACTCACGGGGAAGCGGGCGCACAGCAGCGCCGTCGAGGGGGTCACACCGGTGGGGTCACACCGGCGAGGAGACTCGCCTGCCCCGAGCGCGCCGAGACATGGCAGAGCGTTCGTGATGATCAGGGGAGTCCTTTATGCTTGTGCGCAACAGGGGCGCCCCGCGGTACAAAGGCCCGGGTTCGATAGGACCGGGGCGCGGGCATCTGCCAGCGCAGGCGATGGCGTCGGCGGAGCCTCGCAACGATTGAACAGGCGCCGTGCACCCAATGTCCGTGCCCCAGGCGTCCTTGCGGCAGGGGAGTTTTGAAGATGTCGTTAGCGCACCGAACCGTTCTCGTTCTACCGCTCTTCCTGGTCGCGTCGGTGATCATCGGTTGTGGCAGCACGCCGCCGCGGGCGATGTCGGAGCAAGCATTCGCGGAACGCCTGGCGGGGCACGAGGCGGAGTCACTCGAGCAGAGGGATGACATCGCCGAGCGGCTATTGCGGCGACTGGAATACCGTCATGCCGAGCTGGCGGACCAGGGCCGGGCGGACGAGCCGTTCACCTATGAAATCCTGATGCTTTCCAGCGGAGGGCAGTTCGGTGCCTTCGGTGTTGGTGTATTGCAGGGATGGTCCGAAGTCGAGGATCCCGCCTTCCAGCGCCCTGAATTCGATCTGGTTACTGGAGTCAGTACCGGCGCACTGATCGCGCCGTTCAGTCTTCTGGGCACGGATGACTCCATTGACCGTATCGACCAACTGTATCGCGAGGCCAGTGATCACCTTGCGACACTGCGTGGCCTCCTGTTCTTCCTTCCGCGGCAACCGTCCTTCTTCGACAATCAGCCATTGGCCGATCGCATCGCCTCCGAGCTGGATCTGGCTACCATGCGCGGTATTGCCGATGCTCACGCCGAGCATCGCAAGCTTTTGCTGGGATCGACAGACCTGGATCTCGGCCGGTTCCGCATCTGGGACGTGGGTCCGAAGGCGGTCCGTGCACTGGAGACACGGGATCCTGATGAAGTACACCGGATTTTGCTTTCCTCGGCGGCCATCCCCGCAGCCTTCCCCCCGGTGGAGATCGACGGCGCCCTCTATGCGGACGGGGCCGTGGCACAGGGCGCGTTCGTGGGTCTGGATCGCGAGGAAATCGTCCAGGTGTTTCGCGAGTTCCGCGAACGAAACCCGGATGCCCCGATGCCGAAGCTGCGTTTCTGGATGATCGTGAATGGCTTTCTCGACGTCGATCCGGAGCTGATCAGGGCGTCCTGGGTGCCGGGCGCGCGGCGCAGCATCGAGATCCTGACGAGCTACGCGATGCGCGTGACACTTCGGCACATGCAGTTCGGAGTGGAGCTGATCGGAAGCGATCTCGATACGCAGGCGGACTTCCTTTACATCGCCGTTCCGCACGACCTCGAGTTGCCACTGCAGACCCAGCGGCTCTTCGATCCACAAGTGATGGAAAAGCTTGCGGCGGAAGGGAAACGCCGGGGACAGGACCCCCGGTCCTGGCGCACCGAGGCCCTCGCACCCGAGATTCCAGGAAGCGCGATCGACCTGGATCGCGCGCCGAGCGAGACGCGATAGCCGAACATGGTTCCAGCCCGGCGCCTTCCGAATATCGATGCGGTCAGGTCTCACATTCCGCCATAGCGCGCCGTGAAAAGTTGGATTGTGAGGCCTGACCCCAAACCCCTTTGCACTGATCCGGCTGGCGCCGCACCCGGCGACAGCGGGATGAAACGGTTGCAAAACGCTCGTTCCCGTCACATTCTCTATCGCGCACAATGTGTGCTTGAAAGGGGAATGTGCAAATGAACTACAAGATCGAAGAAATCGAAGGCATCGGCAAGGCAAGGGCTGACAAGCTGGCGAAGGCCGGGATCAAGACGACGGGTGATCTGCTGGCCCAGGGGGCTTCGGCCCGAGGAAGGAAGGTGATCGCTGAACAGTGCAGCGTCAGCACCGTGCGCCTGCTCAAGTGGGTGAACATGGCAGACCTTATGCGCATCTCGGGGGTCGGGGAGGAGTACTCAGAGTTGCTGGAGGCCGCCAACTGCAACACGATCAAGCAGCTCCGGCGGCGCAACCCCACAAACCTGACCCAGCGCATGCTGGAAATCAACGCGGAGAAGAAGCTGGTTCGCTCGCCCCCGACGGAGGCCCAGGTCACAAAGTGGGTGCAACAGGCCGGCAAGCTCGAACCGATGCTGACCTACTGAAAACGGCGTCAGGGCGTGGCGACTTCTTCGGGACGGCCACGCGCTGACGCGAATCCATACGGCTGAGACTCACGCGAAATATCCGCTTCCGCCTGACCAGCCCTTAACCAGGGAAGCACTGAATAAAGCCATCCTCGCTTTCTCGGCGCAAGATGCACTTTTTCGACTTGTTTCCCGTTTCCAATATCGTACGCTGAGCGGATAACGTCCCTGTCGTAAGCGGGTCAATTCCTCTGGAATTCTTCCAAAGCAATGTGCGACTCAGAGCGAAACACAGCCGCTCCGAAATGATCCAACCTGATACTTCAGGAACGAAAGCAACCTCCCGACGGCCGTTATTCAAAATGCTGGGCACGGAAACCGCATCATTGCCCTTGCTGAGATTGGTGATGACCAGCGCGGACGCGGTACCGGCGACCAGGGCCTTGAATGCAGCGTTCGACGTTGCCGTCTGAGCCGGACCGGTCGTAGTCTTTCTTCGGTGAAAAAGGCTTCGTCGGGCCTGAAAACGGGCCGACGAGACCATCGCATTGCGTAAACGCAGGGGGCACCGTGAGAATCTTGCAGGACGTCTTTGCGAGCTATCGCGCCTCGCTGCAGTTTCTCGCACCGTTCACCCTGATTCATTTGTCGGTCCGCCTGCTGGCGGCGGCGGTGATCGTGCCGGTGTCGGGTGCCGTGCTGGCCGCGGTCCTCGCGGCGTCCGGCCAGAACGTGATCACCGACCAGGAGATCGCGCGGTTCCTGCTGACACCGGCCGGGTTCGCCGGAGCGCTGGCGCTGATCAGCCTGTCGATAGTGGCCAGCGTCCTCGATGTCGCCG
>PWRV01000219.1 GCA_003563455.1 Thioalkalivibrio sp. | reverse complement strand
GGGAAGCCCGGCAAGGTCGGTGGCGAGCACCTGAAGCGCTATGCGGAGCAGCCTCCGCCCGATCTCGTGCTGTTGCTGCAACTGCCGCGTCCCGACCGGGACATGCGGCGGAGCGCCTGGTTCAGGGCGATGGAGAAGGCGGGCGTGGTCGTGCATGCGCGGCCGGTACCCCCGGCGCGCCTGGGCACGTGGATCCGGGAGCGACTCGCCCGGGCCGGCATCACCATCCAGCCGGATGCCCTGGTAATGCTGGCTGCCCGGGTCGAAGGGAATCTGCTGGCTGCACGCCAGGAGGTGGAGAAGCTGGCGCTGTCGGGGGTCACCGACGTCGACATCGGCACGCTGCAGGAAGGTCTGGCGGATTCGGCGCGCTTCGACCTCTTCCAGCTGCCGCCGGTGGCCCTGTCGGGGCAGACCGCGCGCGCGCTGCGCATGCTGCGGGCGATGCTCGACGAGGGGCAGCCGGAACCGCTGATCCTCTGGGCACTGAGCCGGGATATCCGGGCGCTGGCCGTTGCCGCAGAAAGGCGGTCCGCCGGCGAGTCGACGGCGCAACTCGTCAAAGGCTTCCGGGGTACGGATCAGGCGGCGCTGGGCAAGGCGCTGGAACGGGTGCAGCCAGCCGGCGCGCGGGAGCTGCTCGCCCGCGCCGCGCGCGTGGATCGCGTGATCAAGGGGCGTGAGGCGGGCAATGCGGGCAGGCAGTTGCTAGACTTGGTGGCGGCCCTGTCGGGCCGGCCCCTGGAGGGACTGGAGGAAGGATTCAGATGAGTTTGGCAAGTCCTCGAACCGACGCGGCGAGCGCCGATATCCCCGCCTACATGCAGGGGCTGGGCGAGGCGGCGCGTGCGGCTTCGCGCGTGCTGGCGGAGGCGGATGCGGGCCTCAAGAACAGCGCGCTGATGGCGATCGCGGGGGCGATTGCGGACCAGCGCGAGGCGCTGATGGAGGCGAACCGGCGCGATCTCGAGGCCGGTCGTTCCCGCGGTCTGGACGCGGCACTGCTGGACCGCCTCGCATTCAACGACGCCCGGATCGATGCGATGGCCGAGGGTTGCCGCCAGGTTGCGGCCCTGGCGGACCCGGTGGGCGAGATCAGCGACCTGGCCTACCGGCCCAGCGGTATCCAGGTCGGGCGCATGCGGGTGCCCCTGGGCGTGATCGGGATCATCTACGAATCGCGGCCGAACGTGACCATCGACGCCGCGGCCCTGTGCCTGAAGTCCGGGAACGCGACGATACTGCGCGGCGGTTCCGAGGCTGTGCATTCGAACCGGGCGCTTGCCGGGATCATTCAGGCGGGGCTTGCCGCGTCCGGTTTGCCCCGGTCCGCGGTGCAGATTGTCGAAATCACCGACCGCGCGGCGGTGGGCGAGCTGCTGCGGATGTCGGCCTACGTCGACGTGCTGGTGCCGCGTGGCGGCAAGGGACTGATCGAACGGGTCAGTCGGGAATCCCTGATTCCAGTGATCAAGCACCTGGACGGAGTCTGCCACGTGTACATCGACGCTGCCGCGGACGGCGACAAGGCGCTCGCGGTTGCAGTGAATGCGAAGACGCAGCGCTATGGCACCTGCAACACCATGGAGACGCTGCTGGTGCACCGGGATCAGGCGGCGGCAATGCTGCCGCGGCTGCAGCAGGCCTATGCGGAACACGGCGTCGAGTTGCGCGGCTGCGAACGGACCCGCGCGCTGCTGCCGGACATCCATCCCGCGGCGGAAAGCGACTGGACCGAGGAATCCCTCGCCCCGGTGCTCGCGATCCGCGTGCTGGATTCGCTGGACCAGGCGATCGATCACATCAACACCTACGGCTCCGGGCACACGGACAGCATCCTCACCGAGGACTGGTCCGCCGCGCGGCGTTTCCTGCGCGCGGTCGACTCCAGTTCCGTGATGGTGAACGCCTCCACCCGCTTCGCGGACGGTTTCGAGTACGGACTCGGCGCCGAAATCGGCATCAGCACCGACAAGCTGCACGCGCGTGGCCCGGTCGGGCTGGAGGGCCTGACCACCCGGAAATACGTGGTGCTCGGTGACGGGCATGTCCGGACCTGAACGGGACAGCCATCCTGTTTCAAGCTTGCCCAACGCGGCGCCGGCATGTCTGGCGCAGCGATCTGATGCCGAACTGTCCGCATGGCCCACCGGATCCGCGAGGCTCTCGAGTTCGTGATCGGTGTCCTCGGCGGTACCTTCGATCCGATTCATTTCGGGCACCTGCGTCCGGCCCTCGAGGTTTACGAGTCCCTCGGCCTTGCCGAGATGCGTTTCATTCCCAGTCACGTGCCGCCACACCGGGATCCGCCCGAAGTGGCGTCGCAGCACCGCCTGGCGATGGTCGAGTGCGCGATTGCCGGGGTCCCCGGCTTTGTCGCCGATGCCCGGGAGCTGTCACGTTCCGGCCCCTCGTTCACCGTCGATACGCTCGACGAACTGCGCCGCGAGGTGGGTGCCCAGTGCCCGTTGCTGCTGGTGATGGGGATGGACGCCTTCGCCGGTCTGGACAGCTGGCACCAGTGGCGGGAGATTCCGCGGCTGGCGCATATCGTGGCGACCCACCGCCCCGGGACCGCGCCCGCGACGGATTCGCCCTGCATGGCGCTGGTCGAAGTTGCGCATTCCGTGGCGGCACTGCAGAGTGCCCCAAGCGGGCGGGTCTGTTTCCAGCCGGTCACCCAACTCGACATCTCCGGCACGGCCATCCGCGAAGGCCTGCGTTCCGGGCGCAGCCCCCGGTTTCTGTTGCCCGGCAGTGTCCTGCACTACATTGCCGAGCATCGGCTCTACCAGGGCGATGCCGCGCTACCCGAGTGAGCTCAGACCAGGAAGGAAAGCATGCAGAGTGAACCGCTCGTCGATCTCGTGACCGAGGCGCTCGAGGACATGAAGGGTCAGCAGATCCGTGTGCTGGACGTGCGCGGCAAGACGCCGCTCGCCGATTACATGGTGATCGCGAGTGGCACGTCCAACCGGCATGTGAAGTCGCTGGCGGACACCGTCGTCGAGAAAGCGAAGGAGTCCGGCGTCAGGGCGCTGGGGGTCGAGGGCCAGGATGGCCAGGAATGGGTTCTGGTCGACCTGAATGACGTGATCGTTCACGTGATGCTGCCCGCGGTCCGGGATTTCTACAACCTCGAAAAGCTGTGGCTGGCAGAGGACGGAAGCGGAGATCCGGCGGCACCCTCCGGCGCCGAGTCCGTTCCGGGACCGGATCTCGTGCGCCGTATGCGGCGCTGAATGCGGTCCCGTGCGCCTGCATCTGCTCGCGATCGGCCAGCGCATGCCGGGCTGGGTGGCCGCCGGATTTGACGAGTATGCGGGCCGGATGCCCCGCGAGTTGCCCCTGGTGATGCGGGCCCTGCCGGGGCCGGCCCGCTCGCGCGCGATCGATACCGCGACGCTCCGCCGGCTCGAGGGCCAGGCCCTGCTCGCGGCCATCCCCGAGCCGGCGCTGGTCGTTGCGCTGGATGAGCGGGGGCGAACGGTCGACACCCGGGGCCTGGCGGACCGGTTCGCGGGCTGGCAGCAGTCCGGCCGCGACGTGGCGCTGATCATCGGCGGGGCGGCCGGGCTCGACGACGCGGTACGCGAGCGCGCCGACTGGCTCTGGTCGCTGTCCCCGCTGACCTTTCCGCACATGCTGGTGCGGGTGCTGGTGGCCGAGCAGATCTACCGGGCCTGGTCGCTGCTCAACAATCATCCCTACCACCGCGCGTGACCCGCCCATTGCTGCTTGCCTCCGCTTCGCCGCGGCGCCGGGAACTGCTGGCGCAACTGGACCTGCGGTTCACGGTGGCGCCGGTGGACATCGACGAGTCGCCGCGGCCCGGCGAGGGACCGGGCGCGCTGGTGTCCCGGCTCTCCCGGGCCAAGGCGGAGGCGGCACTTGGCATGGCCGAGCCGCAGCAGTGGGTGCTCGGCGCCGACACCGTCGTCGCGGTGGGTCAGGAGATCCTCGGCAAACCCGGAGACGCTGCGGCCGCAGCGGCGATGCTGCGTCGGCTGTCAGGCCGGGTGCACACCGTCCACAGCGGACTGTATCTCGCGCACCCGGCGTCCCCTGGTCACGGCCGAACCGTCCGCACACGCGTATGGATGCGCGCGCTCGGGGATCCGGAGATTACCGCGTACGTGGAAACCGGGGAGCCGCTGGGCAAGGCCGGCGCCTATGCGATCCAGGGCC
>PWRV01000049.1 GCA_003563455.1 Thioalkalivibrio sp. | reverse complement strand
TCTGAACGACGAGGATGCGTTCCATGAGCTGTGGCCTGACGCCGACCTCGCCGAGGGACTCAAGTGACTGGGTACGCACCCCGAGGATTTCCTGTGGGAGTGGATCAGTCCCGAGTGGCCACAACTCTGTGTGGGCAAGGGAGCCTTCGCCCGGCCGGTGCTTCTCGAGATCGCCCGTGATCCCGCGGTGGATCCCATCGCTCGCGGATATGCCATGGGGTGGCTGGCGGATTCGTATGTCGATGATGCGGACGGAAGTCTGGAGGAGGTCCTGGACTGGGTGGCTTCCCGAACCACCGATCCGGAAGAGGACACGACGGTGGTCGAGATCGCGGGAATGGTGCTGCTCGACCATCCGCGGGAACGGTTTCAGACCCTGCTCACGGATCTGGCCAGATCCTTCGAAGCCGAGCGGCGTGCGTTTGGCGTTCCTTTTGGCGTCGCCGAGGTGGAACAGGCGTTCAGTGAGGCACGCCCGCGTCCATTCCAGCACCCCCATTTTCTCTCTTTCTACAACCCCAACGAGATCCGCGAACGCCAGTTGCGCTGGCAGCGCGAGAGGGGTGGGCTCCAGGAGGACGATCACGAGGCGCACTCCTGGGTCTGCTCGAGGGCAAGGAATGAGCACCAAAGACACCGTGGCCGTTGCCAGTCGGCTTCCGCCGCTCAACCTGGGCACCGTCGAGCGGCAGGTTCAGCAGACCGGAGCCTACTCGGCGCTGGAGGAGCCGCTGGATCCTGTCGATTTTCCTGCCTGGCTGCTCTTGCGGGAACCGGGCCTGCTGCATCACCTGGACCGGGTCGACACGCCGGTTCCGGAGGGGGCTGCGTTTCTGGCGATGGTCGAACTCCTGCGCAACCGTGTTCGGGGTGCCGACGAAGTGTCTGCCCGCAAACGGCTACAGCAAATCAGCTCTTCGCTGCTGCGCGCCTATCTGCAGAGGAAAGCAGGATAGGCCTTTCCCGGGGCGGTAAACCGACATTGCCGATGGTTGAACTCGTGCCATTGCTTGTGGACGCAGAGAAGCGTGTGCACTGTCCCCGGCAAAGTCCTGTTCCCCCACTGCAACCCCTCATGTGGGGGAGAAGATGTTTGGGGATGGGTTCACTGTTCCCGGGTGGCGAGGTCTGCCAGCAGGTCTTCGAGCAGTTGCTCCTCGTGCAGGGCGCTGCCGCGTGCCGCCAGAGCCGGTCCCAACCCATGGTCCCAGGTGGTAGGAACCCCGCGCCCTTCGAGGGGCGGACCCGGGGTCTGCGCGTGCCGATGCAGCGTGGCGGTATCCATGCGCCAGGGGCGGGCCTCGAAGCGTTCGAGCACGCTGTTCATGATCGACAGGCCGGCCCAGTCGAAATCGGCGCGGTAGCGCAGCCGGGCGCCGGCGTCGCGCAATTGTTCGAGCAGCTGCCACACCGCCGCGCCGGGTCGTCCGCAGGTGCTGATTAGCGGCGCGCAGCCGTTGCCCAGGCGCTCGGCCGCTTCCGCGACAACGGTCGGGTTTTCGCACACGAAGATCTCGCGGCCCCGGCAATCCCACTGCGGCGGGTGGCGCAGCAGTTGGCGCAGCGTCAGGTAGGCCGGCTCGCCGGCCTGGTTCTGGATGCGCAGCATTTGGGAACCGGGAGAGTCGTTCTGCACCGGCAACTGGTAGACCAGCGCGGTGCTGGTGATGTCGCCGCCGACCAGGATGCCGGCGTGCGCCCAGATCGTGCGCTCGTCGGGTCGGTCGTCGCCGATGCCGCCGCGCCAGTGGCGGTAAAGGGCGCGGCGCACCAGCGCGGCGACCGGCTGCCCCGGGTCCAGGCCGTGGGCGTCGCCCAGACAGCGGGCGGCCAGCGTGCTGCGGTTCAGTCCGGGCTCTGGCAGGCGCTCCAGGACCGCGAGGCTCTGCTCGAGCAGGGTGGCCGCGGCATCGGGATTCCCGCGGGCCAGACGCTTCAGCAGCCCGCGCGCCGCGAGTTCGTCTAGCCAGGCGGCAAGGCCCAGCCGGTCGGAACGGTCGCGCAGCGAGTCGAACAGGCCCTGCCAGCGTTGCGCCTCGGCCTCCTGTTCGGCGAAACGGTCGCGGATCGGTCCATCCAGCGCCTCCAGCGCTTCGCGCAGCCCCGGGGCGATGCCTGCGCGCGCCAGTGTTGCATCGATTTCCGAGAGCGACACCCGCAGACTGCTGCCGCTGCGCGGGGACCGGCCCACCAGGCGTTCCACTACGGCCCGCTCTTCCGGCGTGCTGCGGGTGAGTGTCAGCGTGTCGGCACCGCCGCGGGACAACCGCTCGCGCAGGCGACGGCGCAGGCGTTCCGTATCGCGGCCACCGAGCAGCCGCTGCAGCCGCTCCGGGTCGAGGGTCAAAAAAGATCCTCGGTGACATTTCCGGCGACCGGTTTCCCGGATTCAGCGGCCTGCATCGGTGTCTGCGGATCGGATTCACGGATGCGGTGGGACCCGTCCCAGCGCCAGCGCGACACGTAGACCGCGTCGACGCCTTCACGCCGGATCAGTTGTGCGATCGTCAGGCCCGGCACTTCCGGATAGCAGCCCCATTCGCGTTCCGAAGTCATCATCGCGTCGAGGTCGAACTGCGCGAGCAGCCCCATGCTCTTCGCCCGCGCGTCGTCGTCGACCCCGGCGAACACCTCGTCGAGCATGATCAGGCGCGGTGCCTCGGGCTGGGCGCTTTCGTAGTGGCTGGCGGCCGCGGCGAACAGGGGCAGGGTGATCACCAGCGCGCGCTCGCCACCGGACGCAGGGCCGTAGGCGGGCCGCCAGCGCCCGTTCTGCCAGCGTTCGACGGTGAAGCGATGCCAGTGGCGGTAGTCGAGCGCGCGTTCCAGCACGTCGGTGAGGGCGCCTGCGCTGTCGGTCTCGCGCGCCTCGTGGATCCGCCCCTGGATGAATTCGCCGACCGCACGCCGGTCGTCGGCCGACCAGGCATCCATGCTCTGACGCAGCAGCCGGTTGCGGGTCACGTCGAGCCCGGCCGGCGCGGTCAGGCCACCTGCCTCCTGGCCCTCACCCCGGGGTTGCCACTGGATGCGCAGCCGCATCCCGGTGCTGGTCGGGCGCCGGCTCAGTTCCCCGTTGATCTGCACGACCCATGCCTCGGTCTCCATCAGCCGTTCCTGCAGGTGGCTCGCGACCTCGTCCAGCAGGTAGTTCTCGACCAGCTCCCGCTCCTTCGCGGTCAGCAGTTCGCGGCGGCGCTCGATTTCGCGCGCAAGCTGCGCGGCAAGCGCATCGGGCCCCTGGTGGCGCCCCTGGAAAATGATGCGCACCAGCAGCAGATCGTCCTGTTGCTCGACGTGGGCGTCGTGGCCGTGGCGTCCGAGCGCACCCTGCAGCACTGCGAAGTGCTGGTGCAGGCCTTTCTGGTGACGCTGCCACGCGGCATCGCTTTCGTCGACGTCGGCCAGAGCCTGCTCCATCCGCCGGCTGAGCAGCACGGCAGGCTCGGGTGCCCAGGAAGGTTCGGATTCGATGCTGACCCGGTCGGCCGTCGCCATCGGAACCAGTCCCGCCTCGGCCAACTCGCGCAGGCGGCGGATCGCGGTCGCGCGGCGCTCGCCGATCTCGACCAACTGCTCCTCGCCGTTGGCGATGTTGGCTTCCAGGCCGCCGATCTGGCTCGCGACCTCGGTCTGTTCGTGGCGGATGGCCTTCAATTCGCCTTTCACGGCGGACTGTCGGCGTTCGACCTCGGCCAGCCGCCGTTCGAGTTCAGCGACATCCGCACCGATGGTTTCGCGCAGCGTGTCGCGCTGGGTTTCGGCATTGCGGGCGTTGCGCTCGGCTCCCGCGGCGGCTTCCGTCGCCTTCCTTGCCGCCTCCCGGGCATGCTCCAGCTCCGCGAGCACACGCTCGAGGCGGCTCTGTTCCCGTCGCTGATCGCGCAGCCCACGGCCCAGTTCCCTTACCCCGTTGTCGTAGGCATCGAGCGCCTGGCCAACGGCCACCAGCCGATCGTCGGCGCTGGGCAGCGACAGGTCGGCGGCCAGTTCATCGCGCCGCTGGTGCCGTTCGCTGGCTTCCCGGCTGCGCGTGTCGAGTGCCTTGCGGGCCCCTTCCGTACGCTCGGTCTGCGCCTCGAGCGCCCGCAGTGCCGATGCCTCTTCCGCATACGCGGAACGCAGCGCGCCGTCCTCGGGCCGACCCTGCCATTCCTCGCGGATGCGCAGTTCGCGCAGATCCAGGCGTTGCAGTGCCGCATCAGCGGCG
>PWRV01000212.1 GCA_003563455.1 Thioalkalivibrio sp. | reverse complement strand
TGCCCGCGGGCGCGCTGGAACCGCGCCCAGATGTCGGTCTGGATGTACTCGACCAGGTGGCCGAGATGGATGGGCCCGTTGGCATAGGGCAGGGCGCTGGTGATCAGGATCTGGCGGGGGGCTTCGGTCATCGGGGTCATCGGCGGGGGCGGGTTCCGGTGGCGGGCGGTCGGTGCGCTGGCAAGGGAACATTGTCGGGGCTGGGCTGGGGCTTGTCGAGGCGCGGGGGCGCCGGAGCGGCCCGCGGCCCCGCTACCGGTGTGGCGGCCGGGGAATTGCCGCTGGAAGCCGCTCCCGCGACGCGGCTGCAGGGGCGTATTTTGTGATCGCGCGTGCGTGATTTGGCGGCGCGGTTGGCGGCGAGTACCATGCGCCCACTACGCCAAACACAGGGAAGCCGTCAACCATGTCCGAGCTATCGCGTCTGCAGATCGAAACCGCCCTGAAAACGGTGCAGGACAAGTACCTGGAAAAGGATCTGGTGTCGGCGGAGGCCGTCAAGGACATCCAGATCGACGGGTCGCGGGCGCGGGTGGCCATCGAGCTGGGCTACGCGGCCGCCGGCTACTTCGACGAGCTGCGCGGCGAGGTGGACAAGGCCCTCGGCGGCGTGCGCGGTCTCGATGAAGCCGAAGTCACCCTGTCAAGCAAGGTGGCGTCCCATGCGGTTCAGAAGAGCCTCAAGCCGATGCCGGGCATCAAGAACATCATCGCCGTGGCCTCGGGCAAGGGGGGTGTGGGCAAGTCCACCACCGCGGTGAACCTCGCGCTGGCGCTGGCCGCCGAGGGCGCGGAGGTCGGCGTGCTCGACGCGGACATCTACGGACCGAGCCAGCCACGCATGCTGGGCATCACCGAGAAGCCGCAATCGAAGGACGGCAAGAGCATGGAGCCGCTGCGCAACCACGGCGTCCAGGCGATGTCCATCGGCTTTCTGATCGAGGAAGACACGCCGATGATCTGGCGCGGACCGATGGTCACCCAGGCCCTCGAGCAGTTGCTGCGCGAGACGAACTGGGAGGATCTCGACTACCTGATCATCGACCTGCCGCCGGGCACCGGGGACATCCAGCTCACGCTGTCGCAGAAGATCCCCGTCAGCGGTGCGGTGATCGTGACCACGCCGCAGGACATCGCGCTGCTCGATGCCCGCAAGGGCCTGAAGATGTTCGAGAAGGTCGACGTGCCGGTGCTCGGGATCGTCGAGAACATGAGCATCCACATCTGCTCCAACTGCGGTCACGAGGAATACATCTTCGGCGAGGGCGGCGGCGAGCGCATGGCGGAGGAATACGAGGTCGACCTGCTCGGCGCGCTGCCGCTGGATATCCGCATCCGGGAGCAGGCGGACGGCGGGCAACCCACCGTGGTGCGCGAACCCGAGGGGCGCGTGGCCCAGATCTACCGCGAGATCGCGCGCCGGACGGGTGCGAAGCTTGCGGAACAGAGTAAGGACTACAGCGGCAAGTTCCCGAACATCGTGATCAAGAACGTCTGACGCCGTGTCGATCAAGTCGGACCGGTGGATTCGCCGCATGGCCGAGTCCACCGGCATGATCGAACCGTTCGAGCCGGGTCAGGTCCGGTTCCACGGTGACCAGCGCATCGTCTCGTTCGGCACGTCCAGCTACGGCTACGACGTGCGCTGCGCCGACGAATTCAAGATCTTCACCAACATCAACAGCTCGATCGTCGATCCGAAGGCCTTCGACGAACGCAGCTTCGTGGACGTGAAGTCGGATGTCTGCATCATCCCGCCGAATTCCTTTGCGCTGGCGCGCACGGTCGAGTACTTCCGCATCCCGCGCAACGTGCTGACGGTCTGCCTGGGCAAATCGACCTATGCCCGTTGCTTTCGCGGTGATACCCGCGTGGCCCTGGTTGACGGCACGGCGCCAACGCTGGAGGAGATGGCCCGGGGCGCCGAGCAGGGCGCGATGTACTGGGGATACAGCATGGGTGAGTACGGACGCATCATCGTGTCCCTGCTGGACGCACCCCGCTTCATCGGCCGGGATGCCCTGATGGCCGTGACGCTGGACAACGGCGAGGCGATTCACTGCACGCCGGATCATGAGTTCCTGCGCCGCGACGGGCGTCGAGTGCAGGCCCATGAACTGCGGGCCGGGGATGCATTGATGCCGCTCTATCGGCAGTTGGCGCGCGGCTACGAGGTCGTCTATCAGCCGCTCAACGGGCATCTCTACCCTACGCATCGTCTGGCCGACGAGTGGAATCTGCACAACGGCCTTTACGCCGATGAGCCGGGCACGCATCGCCACCACAGGGACATGGACCGCAGGAACAACATGCCCTGGAACATCGAGCGTGTGGAGGCCTCGGAACACATCCGGATGCACAATGACCGCGCGTATGGCGAGTCCTTTGATCCGGACGAGCACAGCGCGTCGATTCGCCAGGCACTGGAGCAGTTGCGCCAGAATCCCGATTGGCTGTCCCACTACCGGGCTGTGCAGTCCCGCCGAGCACGGCAGTTCTGGGGTGAGGCGCGCTATGCGCAGGCCCGTGAGAACCTGCGTGAAAGCCATCGGGCGTCCTGGACCGAACAGCGCCGCTCGCAACAGCGGCAAGCCATGCTGCGCCATTATGCCGATCCGGCGTCGCGGGAACGGGCATCGCGTAGCTCCCGTACCGCCTGGTCCCGGGATACGGGCGAGCGCCGTGCGCGCCAGGCCGCGCTGGCCCGCCGCATCCACCTGCGCGAGGAGATTACCGCGGATGCGGTGCGCGAGGCGCTGGAGCGCACCGGGTCGATTCGCGGGGCCGCCGCGCTGCTGGAATGCGATCGCTCGGTGTTCCGGCGGTTTCCCGAACAACTCGCTGCGTTCCGGGGGCAGCGGGCCGACTCCACACGCAATCACAAGGTCGCGTCGGTGCGGGAGTTGCCTGGCGACCACGACGTGTATTGCCTGACGGTGCCGGAGGCCGGGAATTTTGCTCTGGAAGCCGGCGTTTTTGTCAGCAATTGCGGCATCATCGTGAACGTAACGCCGCTGGAGCCGGAGTGGGAGGGGCACGTGACGCTGGAGTTCTCGAACACCACGCCGCTGCCGGCGAAGATCTACGCGAACGAGGGCGTGGCGCAGATGCTGTTCCTGGAGTCGGACGAGGTGTGCGAGACGTCGTACCGGGACCGGGGCGGGAAGTATCAGGGGCAGAGCGGGGTCACGTTGCCGAAGACGTGAAGGACGACCCCCTCACCCCCTCCCCCGCAAGCGGGGGAGGGGGTGAGGGCCGACGTCAGAAGTTCTCGGTGGAGGTGAACAGCCCGACGCGCAGGTCCTTCGCCACGTAGATCTCGCGGTCGTCGACGCGGACTGAGCCGTCGCCGATGCCGAGCACCAGTTTCCGGGTGATCACGCGTTTCATTTCAACGTGATACGTCACCTTCTTCGCAGTGGGCAGCACCTGGCCCGTGAACTTCACTTCGCCCACGCCGAGCGCCCGGCCGCGTCCCGGGTTGCCGAGCCAGGCCAGGTAGAAGCCGACCAGTTGCCACATGGCGTCCAGCCCGAGGCAGCCCGGCATCACCGGGTCGCCGGGGAAGTGGCAGGCGAAGAACCAGAGGTCCGGGTTGATGTCGAGTTCGGCGACCATCTCGCCCTTGCCGAACTGGCCGCCGTCGCTGTTGATTCGCAGCACCCGGTCCATCATCAGCATGTTGGGGACCGGTAGCTGGGCGTTGCCCGGGCCGAACATGTTTCCGTAGCCGCAGGCCAGCAGCTCGTCTCGGTCGTATTGATCTTTGCGCATCATCCGATCCCGGCGAAAGCCCGGTATTGGACCGAAACGGGCCGGCAAAAGCAACGGGCAGCCGGCATTCACCAAAGGATTCCGCCCCGGACGGATCGGCGCCGCATCCTGTCCGGTGCGCTTCGGACCCGCCAGACGCGCTGCAAACCCGGTTCCCGGCGAATGGGCCCCGGGAACGGGGGCGGCAATTGACGCTGGGGAAGACCGACGGCCCTTTCCGCGGTTGTCGGGTGCATCGGCCGACGTCCGGCGGCTGACCTTGCGGAGCCGATCGGCCATACTGCGCGGCCAGGCGGGCAACGGGGAGGGCCGCGGTGACTCTGACGATTCTCACATGGGCCGGGGCAATCATTGCCGCGATCCTGGTGCTTGATCTCGCGCGGCATCCGTTGCGCCGCTTCCTGGTCGCGACCGCGACACTGCTCGCCCGGATCATCTGC
>PWRV01000288.1 GCA_003563455.1 Thioalkalivibrio sp. | reverse complement strand
TGGGTTTGGCGACGCACATTCGCGAGGCGCACCGGCACGCCGAGCCGTGCAGATCGGCGCCGATCGACGGTTGTAACGAACAGATCTGCGCCGCGAGCCGGCAGCCCGTATCGAATCGTCACCGAGACCCGCAGTTTGGCGTTCCAATCGTCATCGCTCGCACAGAGAAGGAACAGGCGCACCATGTCTGTGCGCCGGTAAGTGGCAGGTAGCCGCCCTCTAGGGAAGCGCTGAATAAAGCCATCCTGGCTTTCTCAGCGCACGCTTCGCTGCACAGATGATTTGCAGCTTGCTTCAGAATCAACCACCTACGGTGGTCGATTCTGGCGGCACTTCTGGCTGTGCTCCATAGTCACCGAACTTCCCGCATGGCCCACTAGGCGATTCGGTCCTGGGCCCAACCCGATAGCCCAGGGGACTTGCCTCCTACGGGCCGTCTCTCGAGACAAGACCGATCTGACGACCGCCGGACGCCAGCGCTTACTCGAAAGTGCCCTCGGCTATGCGCTGAACAAGGCCGTCCAGCGCGGCTGCGCTCCCGACGCAGGCGGCTGCTGCCTGGTTCCGGTCGGCCGTTGTCTGCCGTTGCGCAAGATCGCCGCGCGCGGTGGTGCGCACGAGCAGTCGCGAGGATGCCGTGCGCTGCGCTGGGACGATTCGTAGTTCGACCAGGCGCCGGATTTCCTCTCCGTCGGTGACGAATAGCCAGGGCGCGACCACGAGGGTGTCGCCGTTCGGGCAATCATGCCGTTCCAGGGCCGCATCCAGGTGGGCCTGGTTGGAAAACAGGGTGTTCTGCCGCTGCATCTCGGCGCGCTGCCAGGGTTCCACGGCGAAGACCAGGGCGAGGGCCGGCACCGCCAGAAGCACGGTGATGCCGAGCAGGATCCGCCGGGGCATGCCGTGCGACTGCGAGGACCACCCCAGCAGCCAGTAGGCAGTGAAGGCCACCGGCGATACCAGCACCAGCTGTTCGATCCAGGTGGGCCCTCGCCCGTGCATTGCAACCGTCAGCCAGAGGTAACCGAGCAGCGCGATCCCCACCGGGAGCAACAACAGCCAGCCGATGGCCCCTATGATTCGGGGCAGCGAGTTCGCTGCGTTCGTTCTTTCCGTGATCAATGCAGTGCCCGCGCCATGGGGTTTCGGCACAAGTGTAACGCCCGGAAGCGGGATTCCCGAACGCCGGGTCGTGGCTCGCCGCGCTTGGGATGGTGGGCCGCTGACGCGACGGGTGAAGCGCTCAGCGGCAGGACTCCTCCCAGACGGGTGCGTTCTTCGGGCTCGCGTCGTCGAGCCGGACCATGGTGAGCCTGCGGCCCCACACGCAGCCACTGTCCAGCGAAAGCCAGTCCCTACCATGTCGATAGCCGAGCGCGGACCAGTGGCCGAACACGATGGGGTGCCCGGCCGTGAGACGGCCGGGCACCTTGAACCATGGTCTGAGGCGACCGGCGGCCTCTTCCGGCGGCCCGTTCTCCTCGAAATCCAGCGCCCCGTCGCGTGTCAAGAAACGCATCCGGGTGAGTGCGTTGACGGTGTAGCGGAGCCGGTCCACGCCGTCGAGAGCGTCGCTCCAGCGATCCGGACTGTCCCCGTACATCTCCTCAAAGAAGGCATGTCGGGCGCCGGAGTCGCGCAGGACGTGCTCCACCCGGCGCGCTTCGTGCCGGGCGGTGTCCAGGTTCCACGACGGGGGTATGCCCGCGTGCACCAGCGTCCAGCCCAGCCTGGGGTCGTGGTGCATCAGCGGCCGTTCGGCAAGCCATTCCAGCAGTTCGGCGGCGTCGGGCCGATCCAGGACCTGCTGCAGGGTGTCCTTCGGCCGCAAGGGCCGGAAGCCAGCCGCGCTGGCGAGGAGGTGGAGATCATGGTTCCCCAGCACCACTATCGCCGCCTCGCCGAGATCGCGGACGCGGCGCAGACAGGCGCCGGATTCCGGGCCCCGGTTCACCAGGTCGCCCACCAGCCACAGGCGATCGCGGGAGGGGTCGAAGGATACGCGCTCGAGGAGGCGTTCGAAGGGCTCCAGGCACCCCTGCAGGTCACCTATCGCATAAACGGCCATAGCGGTTTCCGGCAGAGTGCTCTGTCAGTGAAGGGAGTGAGGCACCGAGAGGGTGAACGGGGGGATCGGCGCGTTGAAGGTGAACCCGGAATCGTCGCGCATCTCGTAGCTGCCCTCCATGGTCCCCACCGGCGTCTCGAGCACCGTGCCGCTCGTGTACTCGAACTCCTCGCCCGGCGGGATCCGAGGCTGCTTGCCGACGACGCCCTCGCCACGCACCTCCTGGGTCTGGTCGCGCGCGTCACGGATGATCCAGTGACGGTTCAGCAACTGTACGGCCGCTTCGCCCGTGTTGCGGATGGTGATGTGGTAGGCGAAGACGAACCGGGATTCCGACGGGTCGGACTGGTCGTCGATGTAGGCGGTTGCCACTTCGATTTCGATGCGATGTTCCGAGGAACTCATGAATGCCCTCCGGCGGTTGCGACGGCCCGGTGCGCGGTTACGGCAGCGCCCAGCAGGCCCGGTTCAGGGTGTACGATCAGGTGAAGCGGCAGCCCCTCCATCAGTTCCTGCATCGGCGCCTTGTCGCGGAAGGCGCCGATAAAGGCGGGGGTCTGGAAATGATCCTGCAGACGGGGGGCGATCCCCCCGGCGATGAAGATCCCGCCACGGGGCAGGGCCGCAAGCGCGAGATCCCCGATCTGTCTGGCGTAGATGCTGACAAAGCGCTGGATCACCTGCAAGGCCGGCCCGTGCCGCGCATCGGCCAGCCGGCTGATTGCCGCTGCGGGATCCGCAGCTTCCAGGGCCCGACCCAGGTCTTGGTCGGAAACCTCGCGGTTCAGAAAGGCAGCGAGCCGTGCAATCCCGCGGCCGCTGAGCAGGTGTTCGCGGGTGCAGCGGCCCTCGCGCCGGCGCACCCAGTCGGCCAGTGCCGACTGCCACGCATCCGCCGGGGCGAAGTCGGCGTGACCGCCTTCTCCGGCATAGAGCCTGGAGTCGGGCGCGGGTCCGACCAGGCAGGTGCCAAGACCGGTGCCTGCCCCGACCACGAGTCGCAGCCCCTCGCGCTCGGCTTCGGCGGACTGCAGAGTCACGGTGTCTTCGGTTCCCAACGCGTCCAGCCCGGCGCCGATCGCGGCGAAATCGTTGATCAGTACCGTCGGAGCGTCGAAGCGGCGGCCGAGTTCATCGGCATCGAGAGGCGGCCAGTCCAGGTTGGTGACGCGGGCCTGGGTCTGCTGCCCGGACCCGGTCACCGGACCGGCAAGGGCGAGACCGATTCCGGCAATCTCCACCGGGTCCGGCAGTTCCGAGCCGATCCAGACATCCAGGAGTTCCGGCAGGCTCCGGTGCTCACCGCTGACCAGTCGCTTCCTGTGTGTGAACTGCCAGGCGCCTTTCTCCTCGCGCGCCAGGGCGACCAGCGTCTTGGTGCCGCCAATGTCCGCTACGACCAGGTTCATGTCTGCTCCGCGTGTTTTCCATCCCGGGTCCGCGCGTCCGGGGTGAAACCCGAAGCGTCGGGGGGATTCGGGGCCGGGTGACGACCGGCCCGGAGGTCCGCCGCCCGGGCCAGCGCGACGAAGTCGGCAATGTCCAGCTGCTCGGGTCTGAGTCCATCATCGATGCCGGACGCCGTGATGTCTGCCGGTTCCACCAGGCCGGCCAGCGCCCGCCGCAACGTCTTTCTGCGGTTGGCAAAGGCCTGGTTGACGACCCGGCGGAAGGAACCGTTGAGGGCCTCCGGCACCCGCGGCGTGGTCAGCGGCTCGATGCGGACCACCGCGGAATCCACCTTTGGTGCGGGCCGGAACGCACCGGGCCCGACCGTGAACAGCTGCTTCGCGTCCGCCCGGGCCGAGAGCATGACCCCCAGGCGCCCGTAGCGTTTGCTGCCCGGCACGGCGACCAGCCGTTCCACGACCTCTCGCTGCAGCAGGAAGTGCATGTCGCGGATCACGCTGGCCTGTTCGAGCAGGTGGAAGAGCAGCGGCGTCGAGATGTTGTACGGCAGGTTGCCGACGACCCTCAGTCTCGCATCAGCCGGGGCCCTGGCGGCAAAATCGAAGTTCAGGGCATCTGCGCAGTGGATGGTCAGCCGCTCCGGGGGCGCAAGTGCACGCAGTTCCGGAATGAGGTCGCGGTCCAGTTCCACGACTTCGAGGTGATCGAGCCGTTCAAGCAACGGGCGGGTGAGCGCGCC
>PWRV01000261.1 GCA_003563455.1 Thioalkalivibrio sp. | reverse complement strand
CCAAACTTCTTCCCCTGCACCACCGTCAACGCCGCCGTCAGCGTCGTCTTCCCGTGGTCCACGTGACCAATCGTTCCCACATTCACATGCGTCTTCTTACGCTCAAACTTTTCCTTGGACACGACTCGAACCTCTTGAACTGGTTATCGGGTGACTGAGGTGGCGATCAGGAAGCCTTCTTGATGACCGCCTCGGCGACATTCGCCGGGGCCTCTGCATATTTCTGGAATTCCATCGAATAGGTCGCGCGACCCTGGGACATCGAGCGCAACGTCGTCGAATAGCCGAACATCTCGGACAGGGGCACCTCGGCGCGCAGCAGCTTCTGGCCCGCCACATCCTCCATGCCCTGGATCAGTCCGCGGCGGCGGTTCAGATCGCCCATCACGTCGCCCATGTAGTCCTCGGGAGTCTCGACCTCGACCTTCATCATCGGCTCCAGGAGCACGGCGCCCGCCTTCAGCGCGCCCTCCTTGAACGCCATCGATCCGGCGATCTTGAAGGCCATCTCCGAGGAGTCGACATCGTGGTAGGAGCCATCGAACAGCGTGACCTTCACGTCGACCACCGGGAACCCGGCCAGCACGCCATTGGCGGTCTGTTCCTGGATGCCCTTGTTCACTGCCGGAATGTAGTCCTTTGGCACCACGCCGCCGACAATCGCGTTCTCGAACAGATAGCCGGCGCCCGGCTCCTGCGGCTCGATCCGGATCCAGACGTGGCCGTACTGGCCGCGACCACCCGACTGGCGGACGAACTTGCCTTCCTGCTCGACGGTCTTGCGCACGGTCTCGCGGTAGGCCACCTGCGGCTGACCGATATTGGCCTCCACCTTGAACTCGCGCCGCATGCGATCGACGATGATCTCGAGGTGGAGTTCGCCCATCCCGGAGATGATCGTTTGCCCGGACTCCTCGTCGGTCCGCACGCGGAAGGAGGGGTCTTCCTGCGCGAGCTTGTTCAACGCCAGGCCCATCTTCTCCTGGTCGCTCTTCGTCTTTGGCTCGACGGCGATCGAGATCACGGGCTCGGGGAACTCCATCCGCTCGAGCTCGACCGGCGAGTTGACCGCGCTGAGCGTGGTGCCGGTGAAGATGTCCTTCAGCCCCACGCAGGCCCCGATGTCGCCCGCCCGCAGCTCCTTGATCTCCTCGCGGTTGTTCGCATGCATCTGCAGGATCCGGCCGATACGCTCCCGGTTGCCGTTCTGCGTGTTCAGCACGGTGTCACCCGCGGCCAGCACACCGGAATACACGCGCACGAAGGTCAGGCTGCCGACAAAGGGGTCGGTCATGATCTTGAACGCCAGTGCCGCAAACGGTTCCTGGTCGTCCGCGCGGCGCTCGATCTCCTCGTCGGTGCCCGCCTTCACGCCCTTGATCGCCCGGACCTCTTCCGGCGAGGGGAGGTACTCGATCACCGCATCGAGCATGGCCTGCACGCCCTTGTTCTTGAAGGCGCTGCCACACAGCATCGGGAAGATCTCGAGCTCGATCGTGCGCTGGCGCAGGCCCTTCTTGATCTCCTCCTCGCTGAGTTCGCCACCCTCGAGGTACTTCTCCATCAGTTCCTCGTTGGCCTCGGCCGCGGCCTCCACCATGTTCTCGCGCCACTTCGCCGCCTCGTCCTGGAGCTCGGCGGGGATGTCGCGGTATTCGAAGGTCGCGCCCCGGTCCTCCTCGTTCCAGAAGACGGCTTTCATCTTCACGAGGTCGATGACGCCCTTGAAGTTCTCCTCCGCCCCGATCGGCAGCTGGATCGGCACCGGGTTCGCGTTCAGGCGTTCCCGCATCTGTTCGTAGACCCGGAGAAAGTTCGCGCCGGCCCGATCCATCTTGTTCACGAACGCGAGGCGCGGAACCGCATACTTCGTCGCCTGACGCCAGACGGTCTCGGACTGCGGCTGCACACCGCCCACAGCGCAGTACACCATGCACGCCCCGTCGAGCACGCGCATCGACCGCTCCACCTCGATGGTGAAGTCCACGTGACCCGGGGTGTCGATGATGTTGACGCGGTGCTCCGGGAACTGCTGGCTCATGCCCGACCAGAAACAGGTGGTCGCGGCGGAGGTGATGGTGATGCCCCGCTCCTGCTCCTGCTCCATCCAGTCCATCGCCGCTGCGCCGTCGTGAACCTCGCCGATCTTGTGCGAGATCCCGGTATAGAACAGGACACGCTCGGTCGTCGTGGTCTTCCCGGCGTCGATGTGTGCGCTGATACCGATGTTTCGGTAGCGCTTGATGGGGGTCTTGCGTGCCACTGTCAACCTCTCTCGTTGCTCACCAGCGGAAGTGCGCGAAGGCCTTGTTCGCCTCCGCCATGCGGTGGGTGTCTTCCCGCTTCTTCACAGCGGAGCCCTTGCTGTCGGAAGCGTCCATCAGTTCGCCCGCGAGCTTCAGGGACATGGAGCGCTCGCCGCGCTTGCGCGCCGCATCCACGAGCCAGCGCATCGCCAGCGCATCCTGGCGAACGGTCCGCACTTCCACCGGCACCTGGTAGGTGGCGCCACCGACACGCCGCGACTTCACCTCGACCCGCGGGCGCACGTTTTCCAGGGCCTTGTCGAGCACACCCATGCCGTCGCCACGCTTGGTCTCGATCTGGTCGAGCGCACCGTATATCACGCCCTCGGCAACAGACTTCTTGCCATCGCGCATCACGGTGTTGATGAACTTGGCCAGGCGCTCGCTACCGAACTTCGGATCGGGGAGAATCTGGCGCTTGGGTGCCTCTGATCTTCTGGACATGGTTGTCTTCCTGAACCGACGGAATTAGCTCTTTTTCGGGCGCTTCGCGCCGTACTTCGAACGGCCCTGCGTGCGTTTCTGCACGCCCTGGGTATCAAGACTGCCGCGCACGGTGTGATAGCGCACGCCCGGCAGGTCCTTCACGCGGCCGCCCCGGATCAGGACCACCGAGTGCTCCTGGAGGTTGTGACCCTCGCCGCCGATGTAGCTGCTGACCTCGTAGCCATTGGTCAGGCGCACGCGCGCGACCTTGCGCAGGGCGGAGTTCGGCTTCTTTGGCGTGGTGGTGTACACACGCGTGCAGACACCCCGCTTCTGCGGCGAACCCTGCAGTGCAGGCACCGCACTCTTCTCGACCCTGCGCTTGCGCGGCTTGCGCACCAACTGGTTGATCGTGGCCATTAACACTTTCTCCAAGCCGAAAAATAACGACAGGCCGATACCACGACCGGCCTGCCGAGGGAGCGGAATTTTAAGGACCGCTCCCCTCACTGTCAAGGTAATTCGCCTTTACTCGGTGCCTTCCGCGGACCCGCTGTCGCCCTCCGGAAGCGCCGTGCTCTCGGGTTCGGCCTCTTCTCCGGGCACCATGTCGAAGGCCGGCAGCTCGCGCTGGCGCTTGCGTCGGCGCTCCTTGTGGTAGGCGAGACCGCTGCCCGCGGGAATCAGGCGTCCGACGATCACGTTCTCCTTGAGTCCGCGAAGCTCGTCGCGGGCGCCGCGGGTCGAGGCCTCCGTCAGCACGCGGGTGGTCTCCTGGAACGACGCCGCGGAAATGAAGGACTCGGTGACCAGCGATGCCTTGGTGATGCCGAGCAGCACGCGCTGGTAGGTGGCGGGACGCTGATCCTCCTCCAGCTTCTCGTTTTCCTCCATCACGCGGGCGCGGTCGAGCTGATCACCGGACAGCAGCCGGGTATCGCCCGGGTCGCTGATCGTGACCTTGCGGATCATCTGCCGGAGGATCACTTCGATGTGCTTGTCGTTGATCTTCACGCCCTGCAGCCGGTAGACGTCCTGAATTTCCTGGACGTGGTACTCGGCAAGCACCGTGGCGCCGCGCAGACGCAGGATGTCGTGCGGATCCAGTTCGCCGTCGACGATCACCTCGCCCCGCTCGACGCGCTCGCCCTCGAACACGTTCACGGTCCGGTACTTCGGAATCAGGGTTTCCTGCGGATCGCCGCTGTCCGGCGTGATCACCACCCGCTGCTTGCCCTTGGTCTCCTTGCCGAAGGACACCGTGCCGGAGATCTCTGCCAGTACCGCCGCATCCTTCGGCTTGCGGGCTTCGAACAGGTCCGCCACGCGCGGCAGACCACCGGTGATGTCGCGCGTCTTGGACGATTCCTGCGGCAGCCGGGCAATAACGTCGCCGACCTCGACGCGGGCGTTGTCCTCCAGGTTGAAGATGGAACCGGCAGGCAGCACGTACTGGGCCGGCATGTCGGTGCCGGGGATGAAGAGGTCGTTGCCCTCCTCGTCAACCAGGCGCACCGTCGGACGCAGATCCCGCCCGGCCGTGCTGCGGCTCTTGAAGTCCATCACCACATTCGACGACAGACCCGTGAACTCGTCGGTCTCCTTGCTCACCGTGACGTTCTCGACGAAGTCGACCAGCTGCACCCGTCCGGCCACCTCGGTGATGATCGGGTGGGTGTGCGGATCCCAGAGTGCGACTTCCTGCCCGGCGGCGACGGGATCACTTTCGTTCACGCTGATCGTCGCGCCATAGGGCACCTTGTAGCGCTCGCGCTCGCGGCCGGCCTCGTCGACCACGCCCAGTTCGCCGGAACGGGAGACCGCGACCAGGTTGCCGTGCTTGTTGGTGACTGTCTTGATGTTGTGCAGCCGGATCTGCCCGGCATTCTTCACCTGGATCGCGCTTACCGTCACTGCCCGGCTGGCCGCCCCCCCGATATGGAAGGTGCGCATGGTGAGCTGGGTCCCGGGCTCGCCGATCGACTGGGCCGCGATCACGCCGACCGCCTCGCCGATGTTCACGAGGTGCCCACGGGCGAGGTCGCGTCCGTAGCACTTCGCGCAGATGCCCTGACGCGTCTCGCAGGTAATCGCCGAACGCACGTAGACCTCGTCGACGCCATTCTCGTCCAGCAGGTCCACCTGGCCTTCATCCAGCAGTTCCCCGGCCGCAACAAGGACCTCGTCGCCCCCCGGGCGCAACACGTCGCGGGCCACGGTACGCCCCAGTACGCGCTCGCGCAGCGGCTCCACCACGTCACCGCCCTCGATGATCGGCTTCATCAGCAGTCCCCGCTCGGTACCGCAGTCGTTCTCCGTAACGACGACGTCCTGCGACACGTCCACCAGTCGCCGGGTGAGGTAACCCGAGTTGGCGGTCTTCAGCGCCGTGTCCGCGAGGCCCTTGCGTGCACCGTGGGTGGAAATGAAGTACTGCAGAACGTTGAGGCCCTCGCGGAAGTTCGCGGTGATCGGTGTCTCGATGATCGAGCCGTCCGGCTTGGCCATCAGGCCGCGCATGCCGGCCAGCTGGCGGATCTGCGCCGCGGAACCGCGGGCGCCGGAATCGGCCATCATGAAGATGGAGTTGAACGAGGACTGCGACACGGTGGCACCCTCGCGGTCGGTCACTTCCTCCTTGCCGAGATGATCCATCATCGCCTTGGCCACCTGATCATTGCAGTGCGACCAGATGTCGACCACCTTGTTGTAGCGCTCGCCCTTGGTCACGAGACCCGAGGCATACTGCTCCTCGATCTCCTTCACCTGCTCCTCGGCGTCGCCCAGGATGCCCGCCTTTTCGTCCGGGATCACCATATCGTCGGCACAGAAGGAGACACCGGCGCGGGTCGAGAAGCGGAACCCCATGTACATTAGCTGGTCCGCGAAAACCACCGTGTCCTTCAGGCCCAGACGGCGGTAGCAGGCATTGATCAGCTGCGAGATCGCCTTCTTGCTCAGCTCGCGGTCGATCAGGCGGAACGGCAGGCCCACGGGCAGGATGCCCGAGAGGATGGCCCGCCCGACCGTGGTGTCGACCCGGCGCCGCTGCGGTTCGGCGCCCTCGTCGAGTTCGGCATCGTGGTCCATGATGCGCACGCTGATCTGCGCGTGCAGGTCCACGAGCCTGTTTTCGTAGGCGCGGTGAACCTCGTCGACGTCGGCAAAGACCATGCCCTCGCCCCGGGCGTTTACCCGGTACCGCGACAGGTAGTACAGGCCGAGCACGATGTCCTGGGAGGGCACGATGATCGGCTCGCCGTTCGCCGGCGACAGCACGTTGTTCGAGGACAGCATCAGGGTGCGCGCCTCGAGCTGCGCCTCCAGCGACAACGGCACGTGCACGGCCATCTGGTCACCGTCGAAGTCGGCGTTGAATGCGGCGCAGACCAGCGGGTGCAGCTGGATCGCCTTGCCCTCGATCAGCACCGGTTCGAAGGCCTGGATACCGAGGCGATGCAGCGTCGGCGCGCGGTTCAGCAGCACCGGATGCTCGCGGATCACCTCCTCGAGAATATCCCAGACCTCCGGCCCTTCCTTTTCCACGGCCTTCTTCGCCGCCTTGATGGTAGTCGCCAGGCCGCGACGCTGCAGCTTGCCGAAGATGAACGGCTTGAACAGTTCCAGCGCCATGCGCTTGGGCAGCCCGCACTGGTGCAGACGCAGCGTCGGGCCGACCACGATCACGGAGCGACCGGAGTAGTCGACGCGCTTGCCCAGCAGGTTCTGGCGGAAGCGGCCCTGCTTGCCCTTGATCATGTCGGCGAGCGACTTCAGCGGGCGCTTGTTGGTGCCGGTGATCGCGCGGCCGCGGCGGCCGTTATCGAGGAGTGCATCGACGGACTCCTGCAGCATGCGCTTCTCGTTGCGCACGATGATGTCCGGGGCGTTCAGCTCCAGCAGGCGACGCAGGCGGTTGTTGCGGTTGATCCCCCGGCGGTACAGGTCGTTCAGGTCGGAGGTCGCGAAGCGGCCGCCGTCCAGCGGCACCAGCGGCCGCAGATCCGGCGGCAGCACCGGCAGCACCGACATGATCATCCACTCGGGCCGGTTGCCGGAATCGAGGAAGGACTCGACCAGCTTCAGCCGCTTGCCGAGCCGCTTGATCTTGGTCTCCGAGCCGGTCTCGGCGAGTTCATCGCGCAGGCGTGCCGCTTCCGCCTGCAGATCGATGTTCCTCAGCAATTCCAGCACGGCCTCGGCGCCCATCAGCGCGGTGAACTCGTCGCCATGTTCCTCGATCGCCTCGAGGTACTCCTCGTCGGACAGCAGCTTGCCGCGTTCGAGGGTGGTGAAACCCGGATCGACGACGATGAAGGACTCGAAGTAGAGCACCTTCTCGATGTCCTTCAGGGTCATGTCCAGCAGCAGGCCGATGCGCGAGGGCAGGCTCTTCAGGAACCAGATGTGCGCGACCGGGGAGGCGAGATCGATGTGACCCATGCGCTCGCGCCGGACCTTGGTCTGGGTCACCTCGACGCCGCACTTCTCGCAGACCACGCCTCGGTGCTTCAGGCGCTTGTATTTGCCGCAGAGGCACTCGTAGTCCTTCACCGGCCCGAAGATCTTCGCGCAGAACAGCCCGTCCCGCTCGGGCTTGAAGGTCCGGTAGTTGATCGTCTCGGGCTTTTTCACCTCGCCGTAGGACCACGTGCGGATCTGGTCTGGCGACGCCAGACCGATCCGGATCGCGTCGAATTCTTCCGGCTGTGTCTGCTGCTTGAACAGATTGAGGAGGTCTTTCATTCGTTTGCCTCGCAAAAGGTCGTGCCGGGGGTGCCGTGGCACCCCGGAATGTGCGTCCACTGGCGGATCAGTCCTGTTCCAGCTCGATGTTGATGCCCAACGCGCGGATCTCCTTCATCAGCACGTTGAAGGACTCCGGCACGTTCGCCTCCATGAAGTGTTCGCCGTCGACGATGTTCTTGTACATCTTGTTGCGGCCCTGCACGTCGTCCGCCTTCACCGTCAGCATCTCCTGCAGCGTGTAGGCGGCCCCGTAGGCCTCCAGCGCCCAGACCTCCATCTCGCCGAAGCGCTGGCCGCCGAACTGGGCCTTGCCGCCCAGCGGCTGCTGGGTCACCAGCGAGTACGGCCCGGTGGAGCGCGCATGCATCTTGTCGTCGACCAGGTGGTTGAGCTTCAGCATGTGCATGTAGCCAACGGTCACCGGGCGGTCGAAGGTGTCGCCGGTACGCCCGTCGAACAGCGTCGCCTGCCCGGTCTCCGGCAGGTCGGCGAGGCGCAGCAGGCTCTTGATTTCGTCCTCGTTCGCGCCGTCGAAGACCGGGGTGGCCATGGGCACGCCCGCGCGCAGGTTCCCGCACAGTGCCAGGACCTCGGCATCGGTCAGTGCAGCGATATCGACCTTGCGCTCGCCCTCACCGTAGATCTGCTCCAGCAGGTCGCGCAACCGGTGGATCTCGACCTGCGCATCCAGCATGCGCGCGATCTTGTGGCCGAGCCCCTTCGCCGCCCAGCCCAGATGCACCTCGAGCACCTGCCCGACGTTCATCCGCGACGGCACGCCGAGCGGGTTCAGCACGATGTCCACCGGCGACCCGTCCTCGAGGAAGGGCATGTCTTCCTCCGGCACGATCATCGAGATCACGCCCTTGTTGCCGTGACGACCCGCCATCTTGTCGCCGGGCTGCATGCGGCGCTTCACCGCGACGTAGACCTTCACCATCTTCTGCACACCGGGCGGCAGGTCGTCGCCCGCGGCCAATTTGGCCTTCTTGTGCTCGAAGCGGCTCTCGAAAGCCTCCGCCTGCTCCTGAAGCTGGCGACCGAGATCCTCGAGCTGTGCATTCACGTCGTCGTCGCGCAGCCGAATCTCGAACCACTGATCCCGCGACACGCCCGACAGGTACTTCTTCGTGACCCTGGAACCGTCGGCGAGCCCTTCCGGGCCACCGGCCGCGACCTTGTTCAGCAACAGCCGCTCCACGCGGGCATAGATGTCCTCTTCGTAGATACGCTGCTGGTCGCGCAGGTCCTTGCGCACACCGGCGAGATCCGATTCCTCGATCGACCGGGCGCGGGCATCCTTCTCGACCCCATCCCGCGTGAACACGCGCACGTCGATCACCGTCCCCTCGATCCCGGAGGGCACGCGCAGCGAGGTGTCCTTCACGTCCGAGGCCTTCTCGCCGAAGATCGCACGCAGCAGCTTCTCCTCCGGGGTCAGCTGCGTCTCGCCCTTCGGCGTGACCTTGCCGACGAGGATGTCTCCGGGTCGCACCTCGGCCCCGACGTAGACGATGCCGGACTCGTCCAGCTTCGCAAGCAGGGACTCGGACACGTTGGGGATGTCCGCGGTGATCTCTTCCTGACCCAGCTTGGTGTCGCGGGCCACGCAGTTCAGCTCCTCGATGTGAATCGTGGTGAACCGGTCGTCCTGCACCACGCGCTCGGAGATCAGGATCGAATCCTCGAAGTTGTAGCCGTTCCAGGGCATGAAGGCGACCATCATGTTCTGCCCCAGCGCGAGTTCGCCCATGTCCGTCGAGGAGCCGTCGGCGAGCACGTCGCCGCGGGCGATCTCGTCTCCGACCGTCACCAGCGGACGCTGGTTGATGCAGGTGTTCTGGTTGGAACGCGCGTACTTGGTCAGATTGTAGATATCCACGCCGGGTTCCCCCGCCGTGGTCTCCTCGTCGTTCACGCGCACCACGATGCGCGCGGCGTCCACCGAATCCACGGTCCCGCCGCGGGTCGCGACAATCGAGGAACCCGAATCGATCGCAACGGTGCGCTCGATGCCAGTGCCGACCAGCGGCTTTTCCGCCCGCAGGCAGGGCACCGCCTGGCGCTGCATGTTGGAACCCATCAGCGCACGGTTGGCGTCATCGTGCTCCAGGAACGGGACCAGCGCCGCGGCGACGGACACGATCTGCTTCGGCGACACATCCATGAACTGGATCTTGTCCGGCGTCGAGATCGTGAACTCGTTCTGGTGCCGGCACGAGACCAGGTCGTCGGTCAGGCGGCCCTCTTCGTCCATCGCGGCGTTGGCCTGCGCAATCACGTACTGGCTCTCCTCGATCGCGGAGAGGTAGACGATCTCGTCGGCAACCCGGCCGTCCTCGACCTTGCGGTACGGTGTCTCGAGAAAACCGTAGCGGTTGGCGCGGGCATAGACCGCCAGCGAATTGATCAGACCGATGTTCGGGCCTTCCGGCGTCTCGATCGGGCAGACCCGCCCATAGTGGGTCGGGTGGACATCGCGCACTTCGAACCCGGCGCGCTCGCGGGTCAGGCCACCCGGGCCCAGTGCCGATATCCGCCGCTTGTGGGTCACCTCGGAGAGCGGGTTGTTCTGGTCCATGAACTGCGACAGCTGCGAGGAACCGAAGAATTCCTTCACCGCCGCAGCCACCGGCTTCGCGTTGATCAGTTCCTGGGGCATCAATCCCTCGCTCTCGGCGACGGTCAGGCGCTCCTTCACCGCGCGCTCGACGCGCACGAGCCCGAGCCGGAACTGATTCTCCGCCATCTCGCCCACGCTGCGGATGCGGCGGTTGCCCAGGTGATCGATGTCATCCGTGCTGCCGATACCGTTGCGCAGATCGATCAGCACCTTCAGTACCGCGAGGATGTCCTCGGGCGAGAGCACGCCGGGGCCTTCGTCGGTATCGCGCCCCACGCGGCGGTTGAACTTCATCCGGCCAACCGCCGAGAGGTCGTAGCGGTCCTCGGAGAAGAACAGGTTCGAAAACAGGTTCTCGGCAGCGTCCTTGGTCGGCGGTTCGCCGGGGCGCATCACGCGGTAGATCTCGACCTGGGCCTCCAGCTGCGTGTGGGTCTGGTCCAGCCGCAGCGTGTCCGACATGAACGGGCCGCGGTCGTAGTCGTTGGTATAGATGATGTCGAAGCTGGTCACCCCGATGTCGCGGAGCTTGTCCAGCAGCGGCTCGTTGATCACCGCATTGGCCTCGGCAATCACTTCGCCGGTTTCCTCGTCGACAATACCGCGGGCGAGCGTGCGCCCGACGAGGTAGTCGTCAGGCACGGTCAGCGCGGTGATCCCGGCCTTCTGGATCTCCCGGATGTGCCGCGGCGTGATCCGCCGGCCTGCCTCGACGATCACGCGATCGCCATCGGCGATGTCCACCGCCGCGTTCTCGCCCCGCAGGCGGTCGGGGATCAGTTCCAGCTCGGCGCCACTGTCGAGCAGGCGCACCGTGCTGAAATCGAAGAAGGTCGCGAGGATCTCCTCGGTATCCATGCCCAGCGCACGCAGCAGCACGGTGGCCGGCAGCTTGCGGCGGCGGTCGATGCGCACGAAGACCCCGTCTTTCGCATCGAACTCGAAATCCAGCCAGGAGCCGCGGTAGGGGATGATGCGCGCGTTGAACAGCAGCTTCTGGGAGCTGTGCGTCTTGCCCTTGTCGTGGTCGAAGAAGACCCCGGGAGACCGATGCAGCTGCGAAACGATCACGCGTTCGGTCCCGTTGATCACGAAGGTGCCGTTCTCGGTCATCAAGGGCAGTTCGCCCATGTAGACCTCCTGCTCCTTCACCTCCTTGACCACGGTCGTCCCGGCCGGCGCCTCCTTGTCGTGGATCACCAGCCGCAGCATCACCCGCAGCGGCGCCGCGTAGGTGACGCCCCGGATCTGGCATTCCTTCACGTCGAACATCGGCTCGCCCAGCCGATAGGAGACATATTCCAGCTGCACGTGCCCGGAATAGCTGACAATCGGAAACACCGACTGAAACGCCGCATGCAGTCCCATCGCCTCACGCTGCTCGGCGCCCAGGTCGGCCTGCAGGAAGTCCCGGTAGGAAGCAAGCTGCGTCTCCAGCAGGTAGGGGACGTCGAGAATCTGGGGGCGTTTGCCGAAATCCTTGCGGATTCGCTTTTTTTCGGTATAACTGAGGGGCATGGGTTACCTCGGCAGCAACTGGGGTCATCGGGCGGCGCATCAACACCACCACGGGCCAGGGCTGACGGACTTTCGCCCGCCAGCCCGGGGTTCCGCGCTAGCTCACTGAACAACTGACAAAGAAAATATTACTTCAACTCGACCGTAGCGCCGGCTTCTTCCAGTTCCTTCTTCATCTTCTCGGCCTCGTCCTTGGTCGCCGATTCCTTGACGGTCGCCGGCACACCCTCGACCATGTCCTTGGCTTCCTTCAGACCAAGACCGGTCAGCGCCCGCACGACCTTGATCACGCCAACCTTGTTGGAACCGAAGCTGCTCATCACGACGTTGAACTCGTCCTTGACCTCTTCCGCCTCGGCCTCGCCCGCGGCGGCGGCAGCCGGCGCGGCGGCGACGGCAGCCGCTGCCGACAC
Source organism: Thioalkalivibrio sp. (assembly GCA_003563455.1). Lineage (GTDB taxonomy): Bacteria > Pseudomonadota > Gammaproteobacteria > Ectothiorhodospirales > Ectothiorhodospiraceae > Thioalkalivibrio. The sequence goes on along the minus strand of PWRV01000261.1, from coordinate 3,303 downwards.
ACCGAACTTCTCTTCCATCGCGCTGATCAGGTCAACGATCTCGAGCACGGTCATGTTGCCGATCGTTTCCAGGATTTCCTCTTTCGAAACTGCCATCTTGATTCTCCTAATGGGCTACCGCCCGTCTATTCAGAAATGTTTCAGGCGGCTGCCTGCTTTTGATCACGGATCGCTGCCACGGTGCGCACCATCTTGCCCGGCACCTCGTTGAGGGTGCGGGCGAACTTGTCAAGCGGCGCCTTCATTACGGCCATCAGCTGACTGAGGGCCTCGTCGCGGGTGGGCAGCTCGGCCAGCCGATCAAGATCGGATGCACCCAGCAGCTGCCCCCCGAAGGAGACCAGCTTGACCTGCAGCCTGTCGTGGGTCTTCGCGAAACCCTTCACCAGTCGCGCGGCGGCGCCGGGATCCTCCTCGCTGAATGCCAGCAGCAACGGGCCGACGAAGCCCTCCTGCATGCATTCGAAGTCGGTCCCCTCGACCGCCCGCCTGGCCAGGGTGTTCTTCACGACCCGCAGGTAAACACCGGACGACCGCGCCTGCCTGCGCAGTTCGGTCATCTGGGCCACCGACAGACCACGATATTCCGCAGCAATGGCGGAATGCGCCGAGGCAGCAACCGCGGCCACTTCCGAGACAACCACCTTCTTGTCGTCGAGATTCATAGCCACGTTGTCTTTCCTCCGTTGTGATCGCCGTCGCCGGCGATCGTTGCAGACCGGGTCAACCACCCCCGGGGCTTCCTGGTGCTTCCCGCCGCAGGACATTCCTGAATCGGGCTGACACCATCTGCGCAGGCTGCGTTTTTAAGCGGCGTACCGCGCCTGCGGTCTTGGATGGTCCGCCACCGCACGGTGGCGTCCTACCCAAATCAAGGGACTTCAGAGCTTCAGGGTCGCCGGGTCCAGCTGCAGGCCCGGGCCCATCGTGGACGAGACCGTGACGCGCCGGACGTAGACGCCCTTGGACGTGGACGGCTTCAGCTTCAACAGGTCCGCGAGCAACGCGTTCAGGTTCTCCGTCAACGCATCACTGGCGAAGTCGATCGCGCCGATCGAGCAGTGGATGATTCCGCCCTTGTCGGTGCGGTAACGGACCTGGCCGCCCTTCGCGTTCTTCACCGCCGTGGCGACGTCCGGGGTCACGGTGCCAACCTTCGGGTTCGGCATCAGCCCGCGGGGGCCGAGGATCTGCCCGAGCTGCCCGACCACGCGCATCGCATCGGGCGATGCGACCACCACATCGAAATTCAGTTCTCCGGCCCGCACCTGCTCCGCGAGGTCCTCCATGCCCACCACGTCGGCGCCTGCCTCCCGGGCCGCGTCGGCATTCGCACCCTGGGTGAACACGGCCACGCGAACGGTCTTGCCGGTGCCGTTGGGCAGCACCGTGGAGCCGCGCACGACCTGATCCGATTTGCGCGGATCGACGCCGAGATTCACGGAAGCATCGACCGATTCGCGGAACTTCACCGCAGACAGGTCACGCAGCAGGTCGAATGCCTCGGTGGCGGGATAGGTCTCGCCCGGACGGATTTTTTCGCGGATTGCGCGAGCGCGCTTCGACATCTTCGCCATCTCAGAGGCCCTCCACTTGCAGGCCCATGCTGCGGGCACTTCCGGCAATGGTGCGCACCGCGGAGTCGAGGTCGGCCGCGGTCAGGTCGGGCTCCTTGGCCCGCGCGATCTCCTCGAGCTGCTCGCGGGTGACGGTACCCACCTTCTTCGTGTTCGGGGTGCCCGATCCGCTGGTCACGCCGGCGGCCTTCTTCAGCAGCACCGCAGCCGGCGGGGTCTTGGTGACGAAAGTGAAGCTGCGGTCCGCGTACACGGTGATCACCACCGGAATCGGCAGGCCCGGTTCCATGCTCTGCGTGGCCGCGTTGAAGGCCTTGCAGAATTCCATGATGTTGACCCCGCGCTGGCCGAGGGCCGGGCCCACCGGCGGGCTCGGGTTGGCCTTGCCGGCCGGGACCTGCAGCTTGATGTATGCCGTAATCTTCTTGGCCATTTCCTCTCCTTCGGGTGCAAGCGCCTCGCGGCTCCCCGAACCGTTTCAACACGCGGCGCGTGCCGCGTCAGGATTTCTCGACTTGATGGAACTCGAGTTCCACGGGCGTCGAGCGCCCGAATATCTGGACGGCCACCAGGAGGCGGCTCTTGTCGTAGTTGACCTCTTCAACGACGCCGCTGAAGTCATTGAACGGACCCTCGGTGACGCGCACCATCTCGCCGACTTCGAACAGCACCTTCGGCCGCGGCTTCTCGGCGCCCTCCTGCATGCGCTGGAGGATCGCGTCGGCCTCCTTGTCGCTGATCGGCGCCGGCTTGTCCGCGGACCCGCCGATGAAACCCAGGACGCGCGGAACCGCCTTCACCAGGTGCCAGGCCTCGTCGTTCAGGTCCATCTGCACCAGTACGTAGCCGGGAAAGAACTTGCGTTCGCTCTTTCGCTTCTGGCCGTCCTTCATTTCGACGACCTCTTCGGTGGGAACGAGGATCTGCCCGAAGTGATCCTGCATCCCGAAGCGCTCGATCCGCTCCTCCAGCGACCTTTTCACCTGGGACTCGAAGCCCGAAAAGGCCTGTACCACATACCAGCGCAGTGCCATGACCTTCCCCCCTGGTCAACCAATGAGCTGCCGGACAATCCAGCCGAGCAGCGTGTCCATCAACCAGAGGAAGATCCCGACCAGAATCACGATACCGATCACGATCAGCGTGGTCTGCGTGGTCTCGACCCGGGTCGGCCAGACCATCTTGCGAACCTCCGTGCGGGCGTTGCCCATGAAGCCCGCAAGCTGGCGGCCCTTGTACGTCGTGGCGGCGATGCCCAGGGCAACGCCGACGACGGCAAGCAGGCCGAGCACCCGCACCAGCATCGACTCGGCGGTGAAGTAATAGAACCCCATCACGCCGGCAATCAGCAGCGCAACCGCCACGAAGAGCTTGACGGTGTCAAGCCCGCCTTCAGTCTGTTCCGTACGTTCACTCATGAAATTATCACCCGAAGCCCGCTGCCACTCGGAAGTTGGCAGGCCAGGAGGGACTCGAACCCCCAACCTGCGGTTTTGGAGACCGCTGCTCTGCCAATTGAGCTACTGGCCTGTGGCTGCGCTTCCGAAAAGTAACGCGGGAGACGGCAACAGCCGCCCCCCGCGGTGACACGGATTCAGGATTGTATCACTCGATGATCTTGGAGACGACGCCGGCGCCGACGGTACGGCCACCTTCGCGGATCGCAAAGCGCAGACCGTCCTCCATCGCAATCGGACTGATCAGCGACACCGTCATCTTCACGTTG
>PWRV01000192.1 GCA_003563455.1 Thioalkalivibrio sp. | reverse complement strand
TGTACGCGAAGAAGCGCTGGTAGCCGGGGTCGTCGGCCATGTAGCCGATGGTGTAGATGTGCACCATCAACGACACGAAGGTGACCACCAGCATCATCAGCGCGGTGAGGTTGTCGACCAGAAAGCCGATCTCGAAGTGCAGCCCGTCGCTGATCATCCACGTGTAGACGGTCTCGTTGTAGACGGGCAGACCGTTGAACACGTGCTGGTAGAAGACCACCGCCGACAACACGAAGGAAAGCCCGACGCCCAGGATGGTCACGCTGTGGGCGCCGACCCGGCCGATCTGCCGGCCGAAGAGCCCCGCGACCACGGCGGCCAGCAGGGGTGCGAGTACGATGATCAGATATACGGTGTCCATCCCGGCCTACCCCTTCATTGCGTCCAGATCCTGGACGTTGATGGTGCCCCGATTGCGGAACAGCAGCACCAGGATTGCGAGGCCGATCGCCGCCTCGGCGGCCGCAACGGTGAGGATGAAGAACACGAAGACCTGGCCCGCGAGGTCCTGCAGGAAGAACGCGAAGGCGATGAAGTTGATGTTCACCGACAGCAGCATCAGCTCGATGCACATCAGGAGAACGATCACGTTCTTCCGGTTCAGGAAGATGCCGGCGACGCTGATCGAGAACAGCAGCGCAGCGAGCACCAGAAAGTGCGACAGCGTAATCATGAGTTGGTCCTGAATCCCCTGTGAGGGCCCGGTTCCCCGGAGCCCGTCTCCATAGCGGGCGGCTTGCAGGCCGCCAGGCTTCGTTTCCCAAACAACCGCCGTTTCAGCCCGTCATCGCCCGGCGGCGGCCGGCCGCCGCCCGCGGAACGGAACAGAAGGTAACGGCCCGCAGGCTCTCCGTCCAGGCCGTGGCGCGCGGATGGGCCGTCGCGTTCGCAATCACGCGGTCCGGCTTCGGCGTTCTTCTAATCGCCCTTCTTCTTTTTGCGTTCCCTCGGCGTCGATTCCATCGAGACCAGTCGGATGCGGTCCCCGCGGCGGACCTTCATCTGCACGCTCGGGTCGATGGCCTTCGTGCCCGGCCGCCGCCGCATCGTTAGCGCGATCGCGGCGATGATCGCAACCAGCAGGATCACGGCGGCGATCTCGAACGGGTAGACATAGTCGGTGTACAGGATCCGTCCGAGTTCGAGCGTGTTCGCGTACTCGGGCCCGGCCCGCTCCGGCGGATCCATCGTGATGAAGCGAGTGATCACCAGCGTCAGCACCGTCGCCATCGCGGCAGCGACCACCAGGCCGGCGGGGAGGTACTCGGTGAAGCCCTCGCGCAGCTGCTCCACGTTGATATCCAGCATCATCACCACGAACAGGAACAGGACCATCACCGCGCCAACGTACACGAGCACCAGCACGATCGCGAGGAACTCCGCCTCGGCCAGCAGCCAGATGGCCGCCGCGGTGAAGAAGCACAGCACGAGGAACAGAGCGGCGTGCACCGGGTTGCGCACGGTGATCATCGCCAGCGCCGCCCCGAGCAGGATGGCGCCGAAGACGTAAAAAAGGAACAGTTCGAAGGTCATCAGCGGTCCCTGGCTCAGCGGTAGACCGCGTCCGCCGAGCGGGCGGCCGCGATCTCCTTCTCGAAGCGGTCTCCGATCGCGAGCAGCTTGTCCTTGGTCATGATCTGCTCGCCCCGGTTCTCGAAGTGGTACTCGAAGATGTGCGTCTCGACGATCGAATCGACCGGGCAGGCCTCCTCGCAGAACCCGCAGTAGATGCACTTGAACAGGTCGATATCGTACCGCGTGGTGCGCCGGGTACCGTCGGCGCGCTGCTCGGAATCGATGGTGATCGCAAGCGCCGGACAGACCGCCTCGCAGAGCTTGCACGCGATGCACCGCTCTTCGCCATTGGGGTAGCGGCGCAGCGCGTGCAGACCGCGGAAGCGCGGCGACATCGGGGTCTTTTCCTCCGGGTACTGCACGGTCACCTTGCGCGCGAAGAGATAGCGGCCGGTCAGCCGCATCCCCATCAGCAGTTCCCAAAGCAGGAAGGTCCGGAAAAAGTTTCGGATCGCGGTCATCAGAAACCCTCCCGCCGACCGGGTTCGCGACTCAGGCGAACCACGGACCGAGCCCCATGAAGATGAACACACCGAGCACGAACAGCCACACGATGGTGACCGGGATCAGCACCTTCCAGCCGAGCCGCATGATCTGGTCATAGCGGTAGCGGGGAAAGGTTGCCCGGAACCAGAGAAACAGGAACAGGAAGAACGCCGTCTTGATCAGGAACCAGTGGATGCCCGAATCCAGGAACCAGCCGATGACCGGCCACGCGAACACGCTCTCCGGCAGGATGCCCTGGAACGGCGACAGCCAGCCGCCGAAGAACAGCAGCGCGGCCAGCGCGGAGATCAGGATCATGTTCGCGTATTCGGCGAGGAAGAAGACCGCGAAGGCCATCCCGGAATACTCGACGTGGAACCCGGCCACGATCTCCGACTCGCCCTCGGCAACGTCGAAGGGCGCGCGGTTGGTCTCGGCAACGCCGGAGATGAAATAGACAAAGAACAGCGGCAGCAGCGGCAGCAGGAACCAGTGGTAGACGCTGCCCTCCTGCGCACGCACGATCTCGCCGACGTTCAGGCTCCCCGCCGCCATGATCACGCCGACCAGCGCGAAGCCCATCGCGATCTCGTAGGCGACGATCTGCGCCGCCGAGCGCATGGCCCCGAGCAGCGCGTATTTCGAATTCGACGCCCAGCCGGCGATGATGATCCCGTAGACCCCCAGGGAGGTCAGCGCGAGCAGGTAGAGCAGACCGGCATTGACATCCGCCAGCACCATCCCGTCGTCGAAGGGGATCACCGCCCAGGCCGCCAGCGCGGGCATGATCGCAAGGACCGGGGCACTCAGGAACAGGAAGCGATTCGCGTTGCTTGGCACGATCACTTCCTTGGTCAGCAGCTTCAGCGCGTCCGCGATCGGCTGCAGCCACCCGCGCGGACCGACCCGGTTCGGCCCGATGCGCACCTGTATGTAGCCGATCACCTTGCGCTCCGCGTAGGTCGTGTAGGCCACCGCCAGCATCAGCGGTGTCACGATCAGGGTGATCTTGAACAGGATCTGCATCACCACCGGGAGGCTGTAAAAGCTTTCCATGATCCAGTCGAACATCAGTCTTTCCTTGTCAGGCCCGTGCGAGGGTCACGGAGGTTCCCGGCGCCCCGAGACGGGCAAGCGCAGGTGCGCCCGCAACGGTCACGGCGGTACCGGGGGGCACGTCATCGTCGAGCACCAGCCGCAGTTCCGCCTCTTCGCCGTCCTGGCGAATCCGGACGACGGCACCGTCGGCATGGTCCCCGGCCGACTGCGGGTTCACGTAGACGGCCTCGGCACGCCGCCCCTCGGGTGAGGCCTGCAGCGGACCGGACCGCCGCACCAGCGGGTCCCCGGAGTAGAGACCCCGCACCTGCGTGCGCACCAGGCCGTTCACCGCTTCCGGCACCTCGACCTGGACCAGCCGCAGATCGACTTGCGTGCTGAACTCGGCCTCCGGCAGCAGCGGCTTGATCGCGTCCCGCACCGAGCGCGAGTCGAGATAGTCCATGCCCTGGACATCAAGGAGGTTACCGAGTACGCGCCAGACCTTCCAGCCGGGACGCGCGTCGCCGGGGGCCGGGGCCGCGGCACGAAAGCTCTGCCAACGCCCCTCCGCGTTCACGAAGGTGCCCGACGTCTCGAAGCTGGTTGCAATCGGCAGCAGCACGTCGGCCGCCGACTCCAGTTCAGCGCTCGCGAAGGCCGCCACGGCAACCACCAGCCCGGCGCGATCCAGCGCGGCCAGGGCGGTGCGCGGATCGGCCAGGTCGCGCGCGGGGTCGATGCCGGCGAGCACGAACAGGTCCCGGCCCTCCTCCAGCATCGTCCTCGCGTTCGCGCCCGTCGCGGTCGCGGCACCGCCGGGTCCACGGTGCGGCACACCGCCGGCGAGCCAGGCACCGGAGGCATTGGCACCCGGACTCACGTACCCAAGCCGTGCCCCGGTGCTGCGCGCGATCCAGCCCGCCAGCGCCCTGAGGGTCGAGAACGCCGGGCTGGCGATCGCCTCGGCACCCAGCAGCACGTGGGCCTGGTGCCCCTCGGTCAGCGCGGTGGCGATTCGCCGCTGCGCCTCGATGCCCTCGGCGTCGTCGGTGGCCGCAGCGGCCACGACCTCTTCGAGCACCTTCGGCAGCTTGCTGCCGGAATCCGCCAGCTGCCGGGCGATCCCGGCGAGGCCCAGGACCTGGGTGCGCGTTGC
>PWRV01000231.1 GCA_003563455.1 Thioalkalivibrio sp. | reverse complement strand
CTCACTTTTGATCTTCAGGTATCGGAAAAACCGGGGCTTTGTGCTCGTGGCCGGTGACTGCCATTACCCTTTTTTCTCTACCGGCGGGGGCACATCGGGAAATCTTGACTATTCTTGGGGGTCAAATTGAAAAACCCAGACCACGCGGTCGCCATGCGGACCGGGGATGAACCCCGAAGCGGGCGGCCAGGAGGAGATTGATGAGTGCTGCCATCCTGTCCACACCGACCGATTCCTGGGACGTCGAGCGCGTGCGCCGGGACTTCCCGGTGCTGGGCCAGCAGGTGCACGGATATCCACTGGCCTATCTCGACAATGCCGCCACCACCCAGAAGCCGCGGGCGGTGCTCGAGGCACTCGACCATTACTACCGCCACGATAACTCGAACGTGCATCGCGGTGTGCATGCGCTGGCGGAACGGGCCACCCGCGACTTCGAGGCGGCACGCGAGTCGGTCCGCCGGTTCGTCAACGCCCGTTCCAGCCGCGAGATCGTGTTCCTGCGCGGCACCACGGAGGCGATCAACCTGGTCGCGTCGAGCTTCGGGCAAGGCTTGCGGGAGGGTGACGAGGTCATCCTGACCGCGATGGAGCACCATGCGAACATCGTGCCCTGGCAACTGCTGCGCGAGCGCACCGGCATCGTGCTGCGGGTGGTGCCGATCACGCCGTCGGGGGAACTGGATCTCGACGCGCTGCCGGGCTTGTTCGGCCCCCGCACGCGTCTGCTGGCGCTCACGCACGTCTCCAATTCGCTCGGTACAATCAACCCTATAGAGGATATTATTGCAGCGGCACACGAGCACGACGTCCCGGTCTTGCTGGACGGCGCGCAGGCGGTTCCGCACCTGCGCGTGGACGTGCAGGCACTGGACTGTGACTTCTACGCCTTCTCGGGGCACAAGCTGTTTGGCCCCACCGGCATCGGCGTTCTCTACGGCCGGGAGCGCCTGCTGGAGGCGATGCCACCGTATCAGGGTGGCGGCGAGATGATCCGCACGGTCAGCTTCGAGAAGACCACCTTCGCCGGGCTGCCGCAACGGTTCGAGGCCGGCACGCCCGACATCGCCGGCGCCATCGGCCTGGGCCGGGCGATCGAGTACCTCGAGTCGCTGGACTGGGAGGCGGCGATGGCCCACGAGGCGCGTCTGCTCGAATACGCGACCGAGCGGCTGCAGGCGGTGCCGGGGCTGCGCATCATCGGGCAGGCGGGAGCCAAGGTGCCGCTGGTCTCCTTCGTGATGGACGACGTGCACCCGCACGACATGGGCACCATCCTGGACCACCGGGGACTGGCAGTGCGCGCCGGCCACCACTGCGCGATGCCGGTGATGACCTTCTATCAGGTCCCCGCCACCTCGCGCGCCTCGATGGCCTTCTACAACACCTTCGACGAGATCGACCGTCTCGCCGAGGCCCTGCGGTACGCCCGGGAGATGCTGGCATGAGCGAGATGAGCGACCTCTACCAGGAACTGATCCTGGACCACAAACGCAACCCCCGGAACTTCCGCGACATGCCCGATGCGACCCGTGCGGTGGACGGTCACAACCCGCTGTGCGGCGACCAGCTGCGGTTGTTCGTGAAGGTTGCGGACGGAAAGGTGGAGGACGTCAGCTTCATCGGTGTCGGCTGTGCGATCTCGGTCGCTTCGGCGTCGATGCTGACCGAGGCGGTTCGGGGCAAGACCGTGGAAGAAGCCCAGCGCCTGTTCGCCGAGATGCATGACCTGCTGACCAGCGACCATCCCCGCGCCGACCCGGCCGATCTGGGCAGCCTCGGCGCGCTGGCCGGTGTTCACGAATACCCGATGCGGGTGAAGTGCGCCACCCTCTCCTGGCATACCCTCGACACGGCGCTCACCAGCGACGAGGAATCCGTCACCACGGAGTGACGGCCCGGCAACGGGCGCGATCGCCTGTGCCGCCGCCGTTCAGGCGGAGAGGGCCTGCGCCAGCGACTTGGGCAGCGTCCTCAGCCGGCCGAGCAGGGCAGGCCGGACCTTCTGGTGGAAGAACGCCGATTCATCCATGCCGGTAATCCCCAGCACGGCCAGGTATTCCGGTCCAAACGGCCATGACAGGCGGTCATGCTGGCCGTGAATCCGGTCGTGAAAACGATTCGCCAGGTACAGCAACGCAACGTTCCTGCGCACCTCCTCCGGCACGCGTTCGGGCAGCGCGAACGCCGGGAGATGCTGCAACTCGATGCTTCGGCACAAGGGCTCGGGCAGGTTCCAGGCACGCAGGAGCTCCGCGCCCATGCCGGTGGAGTCCACGGTGGCCAGGACCATTTCCAGGTGCGGATTGGCGGTCTTCAGGAGTTCCAGCACAACGGTGCCGATCTCGTGCAGCAGGGCAATGGTCGACACCTCGGCGGGGTGGCGGATGCCCGTTGCCTGGGCCGCAGCAAACGCGAGTTGCGCGGTTTCGACGGCGCGCTGGTGGGTCTTCTGGAACCGGGGTGTCTCCGGCAGGCTCTTGCGCAGGCTTTCGGAGAGCACCAGTTGGTGCACCCCATCGAAGCCCAGCAGGGTGACCGCGTGGTTGATGTGGGTGATCTTGTGGCTGAGGCCGTACAGCGGGGAATTGATCGCCTTCAGCAGCGCCGCGGTCAGGGACGGATCGGACTTGACCAGTTCGACGACTTCCGCATTCGTGCTGCGTTCGTCAAAGAGCTTGCCCAACAGCGTGGCCGTCGATACCGGCAGGCGTGGCACCTTCTGAATGATCTGCCGGACGGTCTCGGTCCTCGACAGATCGGCATCCGCCGTCTGGCGGGACCGGTAGAGTGCGTCCATGAGCACCCGATTCCGGGCGTTGAGCTCGTCAATGCGCGCGGCGAGGGCACGCACGACGGCGTGTCGATGGGTCTGAACCTGGGTCAGCACGCGAAGCCTGAGGTCAGGGTCGAGCCTGTCATAGGTGGCTCGGTCGAGCGCAAGCACCGAGGCCGGCCCCGTCGCCACTGCGGCGCAGCCGGGTTTTCCGGAATCCGTGGCATCGAACGGGTCGATCCATGTGCCCGCCGCGGGCCGCAGCAGCGTCCTGCCCGTTCCGTCCTGAAAAGCGAGCTCGCCCTTGACCAGCATATGCACAGCCCCGTCACGGTCCTCCGGACCCCGGAGGACCGCACCGTCTTCCAGCACATTGACTTTGGCCAGGCCATAAAGCGTGGCCATGTCCGTGTCGCGCAATCCGTCGACCGAAGGCGGACCTTCCATGCCACGCGGAGACGCCGCGGGCATCGGTTGCGCAGCCGGCGCCTGCGTTTGGACAGGGCCTCTCCCAGCCCGGCTCACCGGTTGCTCGCGGGCCGTGACCCCGTGATGATTCCTCTTCAGGAAACCGAACATCGGACGCTCCCCCTCAGCACGTTTCATTGCCCCGAACGACGCGCAGGTGGACCCTGCGTCGCGATCGTCGAGGTCAGACCCTGTGGCGTTGAATCCGGCCGAGGGTCCCCGGCCCAGGGACCGGCCGCTGCGCTGCCCGGCCGCATGCACCGGTCAGCGCTTGACGGCAGACCCGCCAGGTTCTGCCGCACGCGGCTCCGTATCGCCCCCGAGCCCGAAACCGCACGCACTCCAGACCACCGGCTCTCGGTAGGTATCGGCAAGGCGTCCCAGGACTTAAGCCAGACCCAGCCCGGGGTCGGACCAAGCCAGGTCCTTGATTTTATGAGTCGACTGGGCTGAAAAGAGGGTCATTTTGGGGCTTATCGGGCCCGTTTCGAGCGCAAAATCGGGCATCGACCCTTCCACTCGGCCGGTCATGGCCTCCAGGGGTGCTGCGTTCGCGATCGCACGCCCGCCGTCAGAAGTAGTGGCGGATCCCCGCACCGAGGAAATTGGATCCCCCCTTGACCCCGCCGAACGTGCCCCCGACACCCGAGCGATGGTGAAGACGCACGAAGCCGCTCCAGTCGGCGGAGGCGGGCGGCATGAACTCGACTTCCAGGAGGTTGTAGCTCAGCAACCGGGCCGAATCGCCCTCGCCGATCTCCTCTTCCTGGCGCGGCTCGATGGGCGGCTCCTGGGTGGCCCAGGACAATCCCCAGCCAATGGCGAAGCGGGTGTCGACGATGTGGTCCCACGGTGTGTGCATCCAGCGCATGGTCGGCGCCACGTTGAATTCCCAGTGGCTCTGAAGACCGCTGTGGTGAACGATCTGGCCCTCGAGCTCCCAGCGCCAACGCCGCGTGCGGGCCCAGGACCAGCTGCCCGCGACCGCAAAGATGTAGGAATCCTGGAAGGTGGG